>JAFCCX010000081.1 GCA_017609995.1 Candidatus Pacearchaeota archaeon
TAAAAAGAAATTGTTAATTCCTGTTTTTGTCGTTGCTGTAATGTTCTTTATTTTATTGGTTAGTTTATACCTTATACCTACCGGAAGAGTTGCACTACAGATCTCTCCTTCTTACACCGAAGGGGAGCAACTTTCTGGTAGCATGAATTTAATTTTAACTCAAGGTGAACTTGTGCCAAGCGATACACAAGTTAGTTTTATATTGGGAGGGCAAGAAAAAACTTTTTCTTTGTCTGAGTTAATTGATTTAGGAATTGTTAATGGAAATTATTTTGTTAAAGATACATCTATTTCTGGAATTGGTGCTGGTTATGGATTGATTGGGGAAAAAGTAATTTATCCTGAAGTTGATTTTTCTTTTAGAGTTGTTAAAGAAAAAAAGGATAAAAAAGAGAAGGATGAAGAAGAAAAAGATAAAAAAGATAAAGAAGAAAAAGATAAAAAAGATAAAGAAGAAAAAGAAGAAAAAGAAGAAGAATCAGAAGAATCTGAACCAGAATCAGAACCAGAAGAAGATATAATTGAAGAAGCACCTGAATCTGAACCAGAATCAGAACCAGGGGAAGATGATGGGGGGGATGAAGCTCCTATTACAGGTGAAACTGTTTCTAAAGATGAGATTAGTGCAAGTGTATCTGCAGAAAATCCTTATACTTATGATTTGAAAAAAGGAGAAACAATAGAGCTTGTTTCATCTTCACAAGATATTGAGATTATTGAAAGTGATGGGGGAGTTACAATTGTTACAAATTATAAAGAAATAGAACAAGGTTATGGAGAGGATTATTTAGGTGATGAGACTTTGAATTTAAATGTTGATTTGAATGTTTTAGGATTTGAAGCAGAAGATAGTGATTTACAGGTTGTTTTTAGTTATGCTGGTGAGGAACTTGTTTCTGATTCAGAAGCAGTTAATGTTGTTGGAGAGGGACTTGAAGAACCTGAAATAAATGAAACAGAAATTGAAATACCAATTATTCCAAATATTACTGAGATGAATATTACCCCAATTATTAATATGACAAATGTTACAGAAATGAATGTAACTGAGTTTAATGTTACACAGAATTTAACAATTGAGACAACTCGGCAGGCAATTCGGCTTGGACAGAAAGTTAAATGGAAAAAGAATATTAAGTTAGATGAAATAGGTGATGTTATTATTGAATTACCAAGTATTGCAGAAAATATTAGTATTAGTAAGATTGAGGAGATTGCAGGAGAGCAAATTGAAGAAATTGTTGATATTGGTAAAATAAGTATTTCGGCAAGAGTTGTTTCTGGTAATTTAGCTGTTGATTTAGATATTGAAAAGCAGGGCTTTTTAGTAAGATTATGGAGAAAGATTATTAGTACAATTACAGGACGTGCTGTTGAAGATGATGAAACTCATGAAATTTTAGAGGTTTTGATTGAAGATAATGCTATAGAATATGATATTGAGTATGAGACAGTTGCTCCATATTCTGAAGAATCTATAACTTCTGTTGGAAAAGATATTTTAATTGTTGGACCAGATGAGTTACACTACACAGATGTTATTGCATTTACAGAATTACCTAAGGAAGTTTCAGAAAATCAGGTTAAATTGTATTGGATAGTTAATAAAACAAGAGAACAAGTTGCTGTAGATAAATATGATTTAAATGAAAATGGTTTGATTGACTATATTGAATGGGTTGTTCCACATTTGAGTAATCAAAGTTATCAGTTGATTATTGAGATTACAAAGGCAGAACATTTAGATTCTAATCGTAGTTTTATTAGTGATATTTATGATTATGTTAAGGCACAGGATGGAGTTTGGTCTCCGATTATTAATGATGGTGAATATGTTAGAGTTGTATTTGAAGTTCCTTTAGATAGTTCAAGAGATATTACTTTGTATGCTCGGTCAGTAGAGAATGAAAGTTCGCAGGTTGAGGTATATGAAGTTGATGGAAATGAGATTATTACAACTTTTGAAAATATTTCTGGAGAAGATTGGTATAAAGTCTTCTTGACTGGTTTGAATGGAACTGAGGATACTTTTGATTTGAAAGTTTTAGGAAGTGTTGAGTTTGATTATATTGTGGACCCAATTGTTACAGAATTAGTAGAAACAGCAGGAGTTCAGGGACAATATTCTTCTCTTGCTTTAGATTCAACTGGAATCGTGCATATTTCCCATTATTTTGATTCAGATAATGATTTAAGATATTGCAACAATTCAGGTGGAACTTGGAGTTGTCTTACTGTAGATGCCTTAATTGACACTACTTTAGGTCATTCTTCTATAGCAATAGATTCAAATGATGTAATTCATATTTCTTATTTTGATTCCACATCAGATTTAGGATATTGTAATAATTCAGGTGGAATTTGGAGCTGTGGAAAAGTTGACACAACAAATGTTGTTGGATTATATAATTCAATAGCAATAGATTCAAATGATGTAGTTCATATCTCTCATTTTGATGATACTAATGATAATTTAAGATACTGTAATAACACAGCAGGAACTTGGACTTGTGATGTTGCAGATTCAAGTGGTAGTGTTGGATTTTTTAATTCAATAGCAATAGATTCAATTGATGTAGTTCATATCTCACACTTTGATTCCCCA
>JAFCCX010000082.1 GCA_017609995.1 Candidatus Pacearchaeota archaeon
AAGGACAAAAGACAAGTACAAACTTGCGGTCACTTGGAGCAGTTATTGGACAAAACTCAGCAGTTGGAATTCAGACAAGTATAATGCCTGGAATTCACATTGGTGAAAACACACAAGTTATTTCACCACAAATCAGCAGAAATGTTACACCAAATTCTTTTGTAAATCAAATGGGTGATGTAAAACCATTTAACTGGTCAAAATACAAAGTCATAATTTTTGATATGGATTACACTATCTTATCTCCAAGACATGCTCAGGCATATCAAAACTTTTTCACAGCAATTGGAATTTTAATTAACAAAAAACCAGATGAAACAGAGAAATTATTTAGAGCATATGTTAAAGAACTTCTTGAGATTGCCCGCGAGGACATCTCAAAAATTCCAGACACACAAAGAGAAAATGCCCTTCAAGTTTTCCTTGAGAAATATAAAATCGGAGATGAAGAGAAGAAAGCAAATAAAATCTATGAGGCTTTTAAGAAAGATGTTGCTAGCTCAACTATTCTAATGTATCCAAAATTTGCAGAAGTTGCAAATCAACTGAAAAAGAAACACAAACTTTGTTTGTCAACAGATGAGATTCCTGATTTAGCTGAAGCTAAATTAAATGCTGTTCTGCCAAATTGGAAAACTCTCTTTGATATTGTTATGACAAGAAACGAAGTTAGAGAACTAAGACCAAGCCCAAAATATTATACTCTTATCATGAAGAAGATTGGTGTTGAACCAAATGAATGTCTTGTTATTGGTGACAGATGGAAATCAGAACTTGAACCAGCTAAGAAACTTGGCATGTCAACTGTTTTAATTAATCCGGATTTCTCAGGAAGTCCACATTTCTATTTCCACTCATTATATCAATTATTTAATATAATGTCCGAGGTTAAAGAATGAAAGTTTTATGTTTAGGTGGAGGCGGTGCACTGCCAAACGCGGTGTTTCCAGCGTTACGGGCTAGAATAGATGCAGGTGATGATCTTGAAGTTTTTACATCTCCATCAATGATGGATAGTGGAGGATCAACTGGAGTCTTAAGAAAGACAGAAGGAGTTCTCCCGCCAGGTGATATTCGAAGACATTTGCTAGCATTCTCAACTGCACCAGATCATTTTAGAAAAATTCTGGGAACAAGAATTAATGTTGAGCTTTCAGAGAGAAAAGAAGCTGATGCAAGACACAATGCACATAATGTTTTCAACATGATTCTCGTAGCTTATGAAAAACAATTTGGTGTCGAAGAAGGTTATAGGCTTGCTCACGAGTTAATGCAAGTAAAAGGAGCAACATGTATTCCTCCAGTTCTTAAACCAACACATATTCACGCAGAGCTGGAAGATGGAAGCATAATTCACACAGAAGATGAGATTGACAGACCAACAAGCCATGATGTAAATGCAAAAATCAAGAGAGTTTTTATTGACCCGCATGTTGATGCAAATCCAAAACTTTTGGAAGCAATCAATAATGTTGATATGATTATAATTGGTCCAGGAGATCTTTACTCAACTTTAGTTCAGACACTTTTAGCTGGCGGTGTTAAGGAAGCAATGATAGAAACAAGTGCAAAGATTGTTTTGATTACACCATCAACAACAAAGTTAGGTGAAACAATTGGATTCTCTGTTCAAGATTATGCTACAGAAATTGAATCATATCTTGGAAGAAAGCTTAGTTTCATTTTGTGGAACAGCGAAATTCCAGATGAAGCAAGACATAAAGCATACCAAGAAGATGAGCCAACAGCTAGAGACATGATGGTAATTCGCGGGGATGCAGATGAAAGATTTATTGGTGCAGATTTGCTTTGGGCTGAAGGACCAACAGAATATGACCCAGAAAAAGTTGTAAATGCTCTGATGGCACTAGTATAGAAATAATTTAATACTCTTAACTAAAGAGGTTGGTAAGATGACAAGTGATATTGCAGAAAATAATGTTCTTTATGATGCCTTAATGGAAGGATGGGGAGGATTGCCCAATGTAATTGTTTCTAGTATTAGAACTTCAGCTTCACCCTATGCTAATGAGTTAGCAGTAGCTCAAGAAGTTGATGGAGCTTCACAGGAACATGTACCTCTTGCTCTTATAACTGGATGGCATCTTGAAAAAGCAGCACAACAAGCAGATGCAATGGAACTTACTGAGATTTTAATTGAAGGTGGTTCAGCAAGAGCTTTCAAAGATGGTACGTGGAGAGCTGAATCTCTTTTAACACTAGACCAACAAGCTCAACTTGATGAAGCTGCTGGGGAATATATTGATTCTGTTTTAAGAGATCTTGGTGATGGAGCTGTTCTAGCATTACAACCAGATAGATTTGCTGTTTGTCCATATTTTAATCCAAATACACAAATTTTTGAAGATGATTTAAATGATTTGATGACTGACACTCCAGAACATGGCGGAGAATTTAGATTTGAAAGGAGTATGCCTGGATACGAATATCTTAGTCAAGTAATTAGAGGATTAGCAACCAGACTCGGATTCCATCCAATAAAAGTAAGTTTACAAGATGAGCCAGATGGTATCTGGTTTAAGTATGAAGTTATTTCTTCAGAAGAAGCAGGAGCACATGGTGATGCTACTTTCGAAGCAACAA
>JAFCCX010000083.1 GCA_017609995.1 Candidatus Pacearchaeota archaeon
CTTCATCAACAGTTGCTCCGTGTTCTTTTGCAAGTTCTCGAGTTAGCTCCATTGGGAAACCATAAGTATCATATAAATGGAAAACATCAACACCTTTTAGTTTCTTGCTCTTTCTAATTAAGTCAAGAAGTCTTCGCTTTCCTCTACTCAAAGTTCTAATGAAGTTGTCATATTCTTTCTCAATAATTTGGTGTGTTTTTGCTTTTAGTTTATATTCCGGATAAGATTTAATTACAAAATCAATAAGATATGAGATTCCTTTTTTGTCAATTCCTAATTCAGTTAAGTAAATTATCATTCTTCTCAAAAGTCTTCTAAGAACATATTCACGATCTTTCTTTCCGGGAACAACACCTTCTGATGAGATGAAAACAGAAGCTCGCAAATGGTCTGCAACAATTCTCATTGCTTTTTTGTTTCGAGCATAAGTTTTTCCAGAAAGTTTCTCAATTCGTTGGATTAGTGGTTTGAACATAGAACACATGAAAATATCTGTTTCTCCTTGCAACGCAGTTGTAAGTCTTTCTAAACCTGCGCCACCATCAATACTTTCAATTGGAAGTTTCTGAAGTTTTCCTGTTTTGGTTTTGTTGTACATAATTTGAACTCCGGGATTCCAGATTTCACACCATCTGTCACAATCACAACCAGGTTTGCAATTCTTTCCACAACCCGCTCTTACACCTAAATCATAATGTATTTCAGAAGTTGGACCGCAAAGTCCGGTTTGACCTGCTGCCCAAAAATTATCATCAACACCAAGTACAATAATTCGCTCTTTTGGAACAAGTTTTAGCCAAGCATTTAAACTTCTTTTATCAAATCCTAAACCAAGTTTTCTGTCACCTTTGAAAACAGAAATCCAAATCTTTTTTGGATTAAGTTTTAGTTTCTTTGTAACAAACTCGTAAGCCATTTGTGAAGCTTCTTCAATTCCATAATCACCAATTGACCAGTTTCCAAGCATGAAAAAGAAAGTTAGATGTCGACCATCTTCTCCAACAACATCAATATCTCCTGTTCTAATTGTTCGCTGGATATTGAATAATCTTCTTGATGGTGGTTTTTGCAACCCTAAGAAATATGGTTTCAAAGCATGCATCCCAGAACTAGTAAACAGAGTTGATGGGTCATGTCCAGCTGGAATTAGAGAAGCATCTGGTGTTTGCTTGTGCCCTTTACTCTTAAAATACTCAAAGAATAATTTGACAATCTTACTATGATGCATAAATAAACTAGAAATCCCAAATTTATAAGATTATTCCTAATCTGCATCTATTGCTACAACTTCATCTTCAGTTAGTTTTCTAACTAAAGTATTAGATAACAGAGACATTTCTCCTTTGTCTTCTTGCCCTATAAATCCAGCATTTACAAAATTAGCTCCACGCCAATTTACTACAACTGGAAGACCAATTGTATCTCCACGTTCAACACCTTCAAACGGACCGTTTAGTGGAAACATTTGTTCACTAACATCAACTTTTGGCATAAGTATTGGGTTATTTTCTCTATCAAATCCATAGATAAATTCAGCAAGTAGATAATCGCCTTTTTTAATTGAATTCCATTCACGATTACCATACATAATGATTCTCTCTCCTACTTCAGCATACCATTTCATAATTTACTAATAGTAAGAAAAAGTTAAAAACCTATTCTTTCGGCCTAAAATAAAAGAAAAAAGAGCTAATTAAGCTCTTAAGGGTTTGGATGGTCTTCATTATCAAGTGGATTAGTTCTAGCTGCATATTCTACTTCATCACCGTAGCCATCTTGGTCTGTATCATGATCTGTTGTTGATGTACCTAACATATTAATCTCAACATAATCACTAAGTCTGTCACCGTCAGCATCTGTTCCACCACAACCACTACATTCATTAAAAGTTGGGTTAGTTCCATATACTATCTCTACAGCATCGCCATAGCCATCGTTGTCTGTATCCCATAAATTTATATTTGTTCCGTAGAAATCTTCTACTGCATCTGAAAAACCATCTAAATCTGGATCGACAGTATCTCCGCCATAACCGTCTAATGGATCTCTACCTGCTGCAATCTCCATTCCATCACTCCATCCATCATTATCTGTATCCCAATCATTTTGATTAGTATTCCAGATTGTATTCTCTTGTTGGTTTTTTATACCATCTGCGTCTGGGTCTCCTGGTCCATTATTTGCTGTAACTGTTACTAACCCAACTGTTAAAAATACAATTAAAATCAAAATCCATAACAAATTTTTGTTCATATTATCACCGGGAAAAGAGTAACTAATGAAGTTAAATAATATTCAACGACAATTTTAATGTAAAACTGTCTAAAATAAAAAGATTTATATCTTTATTACTCTTTAAAGAAAGTATGACCTTGACAAAATATAACAAGAACTTATTAGAATTCATATACAATTTATCTAAAACTAATAAGGTACTTTCTTATCAAGATATCTCAAAATTTCTTAAAACTTATGGGCAGGATATCAGCGATAGGACTATAGATAGATGGTTTCATTTTTTAGAAAAACATTTTGGATATTTCTCTAATATTAATTACAGCAGTCTGAATTTAGTTCCT
>JAFCCX010000084.1 GCA_017609995.1 Candidatus Pacearchaeota archaeon
AAAGAAGAATTTTACAGCGTAAATCTTAAAAGTTATTCCTTATACGTATTATTATGTCAAATGTAGCAGTAATAGTAATGGATATGCAAGATGGTTATTTAGATATTGTTTCTAAAGATGAGGCATCTTCAGTTATAGCTAAACAGAATGAAGTTATTAATTATGCTAAATCTAGAGGTTGGGGGATTTTTTATACTAAAGGTAAGGGTCGTGGAGAGCTAGATGAACGACTTATTATTGAAGGTGAGATATTTGGCGATAAAACAGACGGATCTGCTTTCTCAATCCCAACATTAGCTGAAACATTAAAACAATTTGATACACTTGTCTTTATGGGTTGTTATAAAAGCGTATGTGTCTTTCATTCTATTCGAGATGCATTAAATAAGGGGTATGAAGTTTTAGCTTCAGATGAAACATTATTAGATCCAAGAGATGGTGTAGATGACGTTGATAAAGTAAAAGCCAAAGTTAATGGTTTTTATGAGCTGCTTATGGAAAAAGAAAACACAAATTTAATTGACCTTTAAATCATAACAAACTCTGTAGACATAAGGTGCATAATAACCTGATTTGTTAATCTTTCTTACTTTTACTTTGTTGCCGAACAATTTAACAATTTCTTTGCCACGTTTCTGAAATTCCTTTTCATGGACAAATTGATAGAAGTGAATTACTGTTCCTTTTTTGCTGACCGCTAAAACTTCCTTAACAAACTCATGTGTAGCAGATGGCAGAATCATGCAAATTCTGTCAAATTTTTCTTTTAATTCAGGAACAACTTTGTGAGCGTCTCCAGGAATCATAACAACTTTATCTCGAACTCGATTCATTCGAATGTTCTCTTCCATGAATTTAACCGCAGCTGGGTTCCACTCATTTGCCCAACAACGTACATTCTTGTATTTTGAAAACAGAATTGGATATGGACCAATTCCAGCAAACATGATTAGAATCTTCTCACCTTTCCTAATTTGTTTTAAGATTCTTATTCGTTCAGCACCCATTCGAGATGAGTAATAAGCTTTGTTCAAATCAATCAACAGAGACATTCCACTTTCTCTAGCAATTGTTTTAGTTCGTTTTTCCCCAACCAAGGGACTGATTTTTCTAATTCTATATTTTCCTTTTGTTTTCTTATCTTTTTTAGCAACAACTTTGATTTTCGGCATCATTCGTTTAACTGTCCAAGCAATTGATTTCTCTAAGTTAATAACAGAATCTGGGATTTCTAGAACAGCAATATCTCCAACAACATCCATAGCATTATTCATCTCTTCAATTTTAGAAGGAGGTATAACTCCTTTCAAAGCTTCTCTCAAAGTCCTGACTTTCTGAGCTTTTGTTCGCGGTAAACTTCGCTCAACAATAGAACCATATTTCTTTAGTTCAGAAATCTTAGCAGAATCATTTAGAGGGAAAACAAGTTCACGAGTTGTTCTACCGATTATACGAGAATCATCAATCCAACGTTTTCTAGTTAGAAAAACTCGCAGTTTTTCACCATTCTCTTTTTTAGTTTTCAAGCAACGAATCATTAGTTTTATATGTCTATCTATATATTTAAAATTATGCTTTACTTAATTGGATTAGGTTTGTCATGGAAGGATTTGAGCTTGAAAGCTTTAGAAGCTCTAAGTATCTGTGATAAGGTTTATCTAGAGAGTTATACTTCAGTTTCTGATTTCTCACCTATGAAACTGTCTAGATTAATTGGAAAGACAGTAAAAGCACTAAATAGAAAGGATGTAGAGGAAAATAGAACATTTGTTAAAGAGGCTAGCATCCAAAACATCGCTTTGCTAGTTTATGGTGATGCACTTTCTGCAACAACACATAATGAGATTCTAGCTGAGTGTAAAAAGAAAAAGATTCAGTATCAGATTATACACGGTCCATCTATTATTTCAGCAATTGCAGAAACCGGTCTTTCTTTGTATAAATTCGGCAAAACAGCTTCAATACCGTTCTGGGAAAAGAATTTCCAGCCAGAGAGCTTTTTTGACATTTTAGAAGACAATCAGAAAATAGGAGCACATACATTGTTCCTATTGGATCTAAGACCAGATGAACAGAGATTTCTCTCAATTCCAGATGCTATTAAAGTTTTATTACAGATAGGTATGAAAAGAAAAGGATTTACTGATAGTACTAAATGTATTGGATGTGCAAGATTGGGTTTTAAGGACCAGCAGATTATTCGAGGAACAGCAAAAGACTTAGCAAGCAAGAAATTTGGAAGCGCGCCATACTGTCTTATAGTTCCGAGTAAGTTAAGTGAGTATGAATTACAATAATTGTATTTCTAAAATTATACTATAAATACATAAAAAATAGGTTAAAAATAGCTTTATTTATAAAATAGATACAAAAGCTTTAAAAATAACAAAATTGTAAATACTTCATGCCAGGTTTCTCTACGGCCAAGATATCAAAAAATGGTCAGTTAGTTATTCCGAAGAACCTCCGAAGTTCATTAAAGATTAACCCTGGCGACGAGTTCCTTGTGTATGGGCGGGGTGATA
>JAFCCX010000085.1 GCA_017609995.1 Candidatus Pacearchaeota archaeon
ACAACATACGGCGAAGGCAATACATAATCAACACCTGCAACTGCTGGAACACCACCGATATAGACTGTACCTTCTAATACTGTTAATGGTGAGCCAACGAAATCCCAAACTTCTGTCCATGTACCATCGCCAGATAAACCATTATCTGTACCTGCTTGCGCATCATATCGTAATTCTGTTATTTGACCTTCTTCAGCAAAACCATTTGATACTTCAATTGTTGTTGGTATAACATTTGTATAATTAATTGGATTTAAAAGAATATTATCAACATATACATCACCATCACTGGCAGCTGCACCACCAAATACCCAAGTATCTGTGCTGTTTATATGTGTTCCAATATTACATATACATCACCAATAGCTGTATCAATTTCATTATCAGTAAAGCTATATGATGCATCGTATCCTGCATATGTTGCCGCTACTGGATCAGGTGTTGTTGCTGGATAAATACTTTGCACTTCACCTGTTGCACCACTTACAGCACCCTCAACCGTGACATCTGTATTAATTTCAGCTAAGGTAACACCATTAAATCGTGCTTCTGCTGGAATATCAAAGCGAACCATGTAAACATTTTCGTTTTGATTGATGTGCGCCAAACCATCTACTGGATATGTTGCTAAACTATCACCAAATGATCCATAGTATTTACCATCGATACGGCCTTGTAATTCTGTTTTCTCTTGATCATGACCACGTTGTGGATATGCACGTTCGATATCCATATTAATTGAGCTACCAGTATATGTTAAATCAGTAGCAACACTCTCGCGGAACTTGGTGCGTGGACTAATTACACCCTGTATTTTAATTAAATGCTCTTGAATTTCTTTTTTCTCTAATACATCTTCCAAAATACTATCAATTAATTGTAGTTCTGTAGCACCTTCACCACGACTATAGATACGACTATCGTATCCATCATCAATATAAACACGAAGATCGTCACCAATTATTTTAATATTTTGATAATTACCTGATGCATCATGGAATTTCTGATACTTTGAAGCACCACTAAATGTTCTATTAACTGTTTTCAGCTTTAATACAGAAGGGTCTTGAAATAAGAATTCATTGTAGTCACGGCTATTAACCATTCTGTCTTGAGTGTAATACATAGATGGCGCAATACTTCTAATACGCTCCATGTCTTCTGATGCACTCGCATTATTCAATGTATTCATTAATGTGAATCGAATACTAGCGGTTTGTGCATTGCCTTCTTTATCATAATACGTAAATGAAAATTCTTTTTCTTTGAATTTAGCGCGCGGGATAATGATAGGGTCTTGTTCTGATGTACGCGACCATACATTAAATGGACCAATAGGGATCGTAGCGAACGCACTATCACCGAAATGAATCTCTACAGCGTCATCATCCATTGTGATTGCTTCATAATTCTTACGTTCTTCATTAGGATTGAAGTAAAGATTCTCACCACGCATTGAATCTACACGATTCCACGTATCTAATTGAGTATCACTACCAACATTCGCTAATTCAACTACGTGAATATCAGTGTTATTAATACCTTCATGAGGTAATATTACCTTTCTATTAGGAATTGGCTGATCAAAATTATATGTTGATCGTATTAATTCACCCTGAACAGTCTGGATCATGAAGCCAGTACCATTTGAACCTAATCCTAAATTATCATTTCTATAAAATACTCTGAATTCTGCATCAAGGTCAGGTTCTTCTTCCTCAGTTCCGGTAGCTGCTAATGCACCAGATACTAATTCCATACGAATATTCTTTTGGCTTGTGCTCACAGTATAAGGAAACACACCATTAGATAGACCACTGATACGTGTGCCATATAAATCAAAGCCAACATTATCAACAAGAACATTTTTAATTGGCTCACCAAAGTCCTGAACAAGAATTAATGCCATAACGTTGAAGAATTGTTCTTGCCAATTCACGTTTGATGCATCGTTCCATTTGATTACACGGTTTCTAAGTTCGATACCACGTGTATCTTTCGTTGACTCACTTGTGCTGACACTATCTATTCTTACAAGACCACGGCTTGATTCTCTACGTTTAGAGACATATCCAATCAATCGTGCAAGACGTAATATAGAATCCTTTCGTGTTGCTTGACTAATAAAGTTTTCATGTGTGTTAACATCTATTCGATAAGCAAGTAATTCACCAACATAGGCGAACGCTTCGATTATCATTATAATATCCGAGCTTTCTATATAATCATTAAATGATTCTGGGTAATTTAATCGTAAATATTCAATTAGTGATACTTTAATTGAATCATAATCAAAACTATTGAAATTTATATGCTCGAATGCAGCATGTAGGCGTTGATAACCCTCTTCAATATCTATATCGGCCATTATTTACTTCCTTTTGTGTTTACTGGAAACTTCTTATCACCAGATTTAAAATTCTTTTTGCGCATAACTGTTTTGGATATTAAATCCACTTCGTCATTTTTTGAGTCCCATCGTACAACGAATGGTATATTGATCTCAGTAGCAACATCCTTTAATAGACCTTCAAAGTTATCTGCCTGTTTAGATATTACCTTTGAATGCTGCTTGAAGATTGCTTGAAACATCTTCTTTAATTCTTCTACAGTGATTTCTTTTCCGTTTCGTGGGTCATTAATACGATCACCGAAATGCTTACTCCATTCAATATCAATTTTCATTGGTTTAAATACAGCATCTAAGTATTTCTCAAGAGCAGATAAGTCTTGATTGGAAACAGATTCTTTTAATT
>JAFCCX010000007.1 GCA_017609995.1 Candidatus Pacearchaeota archaeon
TTCCAAATTATGCTAGTTTAACTCTTGTTTTCTTTGCAGTTATGGCTCTTCTTCCATTAATGATTCATATAATTCGTCTTGAAGAAAAGAGCTTATTTGAAAAAGAAGTCGCAAAGTTTGAAGATCACCATAAGAGAGCACTTCCTTTCTTTGTTTATATGTTCTTAGGCATGGTTATTGCTTTCTCTTTCTGGTTTGTTGTTCTTCCAGCTGGAACAGTATCAAGCTTATTTAGTGTTCAGATGAGCACAATTCACGCAATTAATAATAATGTTCAGCAAATCGCCTCAGGAAATATAACAAATATTGCAGGATATTATACTGCAGTACTTGGAAATAACATAAAAGTACTTGCTTTTGTTCTGCTTTTCTCTTTCATCTATGGTGCTGGTGCTATTTTCATCTTAACATGGAATGCTTCTGTTGTTGCTGTTGCTATTGGTAATGCATTTAGAAGAATTGTTTCTTCAGCTGCTGCAGCAGGAAATTTAGGTGTTGGAACTTACTTTAGTGCGTTCTCCTTGGGTTTAATGCGGTATATGATACACGGAATACCGGAAATAGGTGCTTATTTTGTTGGTGGTTTAGCGGGAGGAATGATTTCAGTAGCAGTACTCCGTCACAACTTTATGGATGAAAAATTTAAGAGAGTCATGTTTGATTCGCTGAATTTAGTCCTGTTCGCAGCAGGAATGCTTGTTGTAGCAGCACTTCTAGAGTCTTTTGTAAGCCCATTAATCCCACTTTAAAACTATATTCTCATTAAGAATAATGCTTTTATATTGGATACTATTAGCTAAAATATGAATGACGAGCTTGAAAGACGAAAAGAGAAGATTTTCTCAACAGTTAGTACTTTTTTCAATAAAGGAAAGGGTACTTTTGAAGCAAATGAGATGAGTAAATCTGGTTTTTTAAAAAATTTTGAACGTGGCGATGTAGGTTATTATCTTGGTCTGCTTATTGTTCTTATTGTTGGTTTTTATATTAGAACTAGAAATATAGTGTTATTACACGGAAAATACCTTCTTGGTCTAGACCCTTATTTCTTCCTTCGTTATTCTCGAACAATTATTGAAACAGGCGGGCTACCTGTTATTGATTATTTAAGATATGCTCCAGCAGGATATCCAACAGCGCGATTCCAAACAGTAAGTTATATGTTTGCATACTCTTACAAACTCTTAAAGTCATTTTTACCATCTATGAGTTTAACAGATTGGCATATCATTTATGGTCCAGTTGTAACTATAATTAGTTTTGTTGTATTTTTCTTTTTAGTTAAAGAGTTATTTGAAGATAAAAGAGTAGCACTTCTTAGTACTGCTTTCTTAGCAGTTGTCCCAGCATATATTTACAGAACAGGAGCTGGTTTCGCAGACCACGAAGGTTGGGCATTATTATTCATGTTCATAGCATATTATTTCTTTATAGTAATGTGGAAAGCGCAGACACTTAAAAAAGGAGTTATATATTCGATACTTTCAGCAATAGCTGCAGGTTTAATGATTGCTGCATGGGGTGGTGGAAAGTATCTTAGTGTATCTATTGCTTTGTTCTTAATATTTGTTTTTGCGATATTAATTATATCGAAGAAGCAAGGTGTCTTTATTCTTACGTGGCTAATAACCTATACACTCGCATGGAGATATTTAAGAAAAGATACTTTCTGGATGATTCTAACATCTAAACGATCTCTTGATTTTGCTATGTTGGTATTTATCATTGTAACTATCTTGATATATCTATATTTACCGCAAGTTAAAGAGTGGGCTACGAAATTTAAACTTCCGCCACAATTCATTGCTTTGCTCATCGCCTCACCGTTGGTCTTTATTCCAGGACAGCTTATTGGAACAGTTAGTATACAACAAGTTTTGAAAGATTTTGCAGGTTTTGGATTCTCAAGATTCCAGACAACTGTTTCAGAAAGTATGAGCACGTTTTTCTTTAACACTTGGTGGAACCAATTTGGTTGGTCATACTTATTTATCTTCCTTGGTTCAATTTATTTATTTTATGTGTTTGTAAAAGATATTGGTAAATGGAATTATGTTGTTACAGCTTGGTTTGGTGTATTCCATGCAACACTTATACTAAGCATTCTTTCTAATAATCCAAAATATGTTGCATTTACGAACTTATTTGCATATAATTACTTATACATAATTATTACGATACTAGTTGGATTCGGTATAATTTATCTATTGATTTCCAGAGACTACCGTATTTTTGAGATAAATGTTAACTTTAGGAAAATATTTGGTGGAAAAGAACTTTATCTCTTAATTATTGTTTGGTTTTCATTAGCTATTTTACTTGGTAAGGGAAGTTCAAGACTTCTTTTAATGGTTGCACCGCCCGGTGCAATAGTCGCAGGTTATTTCGTTGTAAATGCAGTAAGAGAATTAGCTAAACACAAAAAATTAATTGCAGTTAGCGTAGCGCTACTTTTATTTACTCTTTTTATTTTATTTACTGGTGCCCAGCAGGGTTACAATGCAAACCGTTTTTCAGGATCAGGACTTCCAGGACAATGGGAAGCTTCTATGGATTGGATTCGAGAAAACACTCCTGAAGGTTCAGTAATTGGACATTGGTGGGATTATGGTTATTGGACTCAAACAGTAGGTGAACGGGCATCTGTTGGTGATGGTGGAAATAATATGGGTTGGAACCATTATCTCGGGCGTGAAGTTATGACTGGAAGGAATCCAGATGAGTATTTAAGTTATATGAAAACGCATACAATAACTCATATTTTATACTCTAATGAAGAAATAGGAAAATATTGGGCTTACTCCTTTATTGGTTCTGATGAAAGCCTTGACCGAGCAAGTACAATCGGAGTATTTTCCTTAGCAACTATCTCTGAAATAAGAAATGGTGAAAGATTAGTATATAATGGATATTGGCCAACTGATAATGATATTGTCTTTAATCAAGTAGTTATTCCTCGTCAAAAAGGAGCAATACGTGGTATCTCTATTGAAAGAATTGATGGTAAGTTAAGTGCGCCTACGGCTCATTTCTTCTATAACGGCCAACAATATGACGCTAAAATTAACTGTGTGTGTTCTGAGGATTCCTGTGAAGAGATTTCAGATGCAACTGCTATCCCGGGTTGTATTAAGATTATCCCAGTTATTCAAGGTCCTCAACAGAATAATATTGGAGCAATAATCTGGTTATCTGATAAAGTTAGTGGTGGTTTGTTTGGTGAATTATATATAAAGAATACAGAGATAAGCTACTTTAACGAAGTCTATCATGATAATACCCCTCTCGCAGTATATGTAACCTCCAATGGAGCAAGTTCCATAATTGGTCCAACGAGAATCTGGGAAGTAACTATCCCTGATTATATCGAAGAAAATGAAATATACTTAGAGAGGAGTGAACATGGTTGATGTTGATTATATACTGGCTGCAATTAGTATTTTTTCGAGTTTTTTTATTGCGCTCTTTCTAACTAAATTTTGGATTCGAAAAGCAAGAAGAATTGGATTAGTTGGGAGGGATATGAATAAGTATAAGGAGAAATATGTTGCTGAATCTGGAGGTTTAGCAGTAATTTTTGCTACAATCTTTGGAATACTTAGTTATCTTTTTTTGAAAGTTATATTCTTAAACGAATCAACACATATTACTCTGCTATTTGTTACTGTGTTAACAATTCTACTAGCTTGCTTTCTCGGTTTTATTGATGATATATTGGGTTGGAAAAAAGGATTGGAACAATGGCAGAAACCATTACTAACTATTCCGATTGCTATCCCTTTGATGGTTATATTGGCAGGTAATTCTACATTAGCTATACCTTTTATTGGAATTGTTGACTTTGGAATATTATATCCTCTCTTTTTTGTACCTCTTGCAGTTGTAGGCGCAGCAAATGGATTTAATATTTTAGGCGGGTTAAATGGTTTAGAAGCAGGTATGGGTGCAATAATTTTATCTTTTCTTGGAGTAATTAGCTGGTTTGAACATCTTCCTTGGTTAAGTCTTATCTCATTTTGTGCTGTTGCAGCATTAGTTGGATTCTTATTCTTTAATGCATATCCCGCAAGAGTCTTCCCAGGAGATTCATTAACTTATTCAATTGGTGCATTAATTGCAGCAATCGCAATAGTTGGAAATATGGAAAAATTTGCTGTTATTTTATTTATTCCATATTTTATTGAACTTGCGTTTAATGTTAAAAGTCGGTTTAAGAAAGAGTGCTTCGGGTTACCAAAGAGAGATGGGTCACTACAACCACCTGAAAAGATAACCTCTTTAACACATATATTCATGAAACTTACTCGAAGTGAAAAAGGAACAGTATCTTCTCTACTCTTAATTGAGGTGATATTGGGGTTAGTGCTTACAATATGGTACTTTATTTAAAATGGTAAAGAAAATGATTGTACTTGGTTTGGATGGAATGACTTTCAAGCTACTTGATCCGCTTGTTGAGCAAGGTTATCTTCCAAATATTGCACAACTGATGAATAAAGGAGTAACTGGTGTTCTTAGATCTACTTTACCTCCAAATACCGCAGCAGCGTGGACAACATTTCAATTAGGTGTTAATCCAAATCGACATGGAATCTTTGATTTTATGAGGTATCGCGGGAATCTAGAATCTTTAAATGTTGTTGATTCTGGAGATATAAAGTACAAAACGTTCTATGAAACTTTAAATTCAAAATACAAGTGTGTCTTGATTAATCTTCCTCTTTCTGAACCACCAAAGATTAAGGGGACTGTCATGCCTAGTTTTATATCAAAAACCAATGCTAAAATATATCCAAAAAGTCTAGAGAAGAAATTAGATATAAAAGAGTTTGAAGTCTTTATTCCGCATTTTAAAAGAGTTACTAACATTCTAAATGAAGCAATTAAGTTTCTAGATAAACGAAAGAAAGAGATTGATAAAGTGTTTGATATGGACTGGGATTTCTATTTTGAACTTTTTTCAATAACCGATTGGGTCCAGCATCTCTATTTTCCAACTATTCTAAAAAATAAGAAAGCAATCAAAATCTATCAGCGAGTTGATGAAATAATTGGCGAATATATGAAAAAAGCTGGTGAAGACACAACGATTCTAATAATGTCTGACCACGGTTTCAAAAAGTACAAGAACATTTTCTATCTCAATCGCTGGTTAAAACAAGAGGGATATTTACAATCTAAGGAAAAATCATTAGATGATTACCGATCAGATATTAAGTTACTTAATTTCTTAAGTAAACATAAGTTCACAAAAGAAGTTAGTAAATTCCTTTTCAAAGTACTGCCTTTAGCACCAGAAGTGCGACTTAGAGCAGAATCTAAATTAAGTCCAGGTATAGATGTAGAAAACTCAAGAGCTTTTTGTCCAAATGGAGAGGTCTCTGGAATTTTTATTAATGATAAACGCTTTACTTCGTTAGTAAAAGATACTGACCGAAAGAAAATAATTTCTGAAATAACTGCGAAACTTAAACAACTTCCGTATATTAAAAATATAACAGTAAATGAACCAAAAGATAATGTTCCAGATATTCTTTTAGAAGTTGATGATTATAAGATATATGAGAACATTAGTAGTCGAGTAACAGAAGAGTTGCCAATAAATTATCATGATCGAAATGGAATTTTTATTGCTTGTGGTCCTCGCATAAAAAATAGTGCAATAAGATTAGAAAACCTTAATATAGCTGATCTTGCTCCAACAATTCTTCATATGTTTGGGTTTAGACTTTCAAATAGTGATGGTCGAATCTTAAAAGAGATATTCAAATGAAATACAGTATTGTAATTCCAGTATATAGTGAAGGAAAAATCATAGAAAGCACAATCAAAGAAGTTAGCAAATTCATGAATCGACGTACAAAAGATTATGAAATAATCATTGCAAATGACGGGTCAACAGATAATACTGTAGAGGTTGTTACAAAATTAATGAAGAAATACAAGAACTTGCGAATTGAAGGTTATGCAAAAAACAGGGGGCGAGGAACTGTATTAACTCATGCTTTCAAAAAAGCAAAAGGTGAATATATTATTTATTTTGATTCTGATCTAACTATCGATTTAAAATTATTTGATGATGTAGTTTATTGGTTAGCACATGGTTATGATTTAGCAATTGGATCAAAGCATTCTGCTGGAAGTGATATTAAAACAAGTTCGTTTAGACGTTTCTTAAGTAAAGGTTATTCTTTCTTAATTAAAACACTTCTAAGTTCTCCAATTGTAGGATTACAATGTGGATTCAAAGGATTTAGACGAGAAGCTGTTTTTGCTCTTCTTCCACATATTAAAGATAGTCGTTGGTCTTGGGATACAGAAATTGTATTAAAAGCACTTTGGTCTGGTTATCGTGTAAAAGAACTTCCTGCAAAAGTTCTTGAAGATAGAGAAAGAGAAAGTAAAGTGAATGTTCTCAAAGATGTATATGATATGGGTACTAGACTTCTTTGGCTCGCTGTTGAGAAAACTAGATTCTCAGTAAGAAAAACTCCAACTCTTCTTTTAACATTTGATGTAGAGAAGTTTGTAGTTCCAGAAGAGCAAGGAATAAAACATACTGAAGAAGAACTTTTTGAAATTAGTAAAACTGGTCTTAATAAAATTATTAATTTATTAAGCAAGCAGAATATCAAAGCAACATTTTTCATAACTAAAGCTTATGCCTCACGATATCCTTCTCAAATTAGACAGTTAATACGAAAAGGTCATGAAATTGGATTGCATGCCTTTAATCATTCTGATAATTATTCAAAGATGAGTAAAGACAAGGCATACAAACGCCTTCGTTTAGCTAAAAATTATCTTGAAAAAACTTTCAAAATTAAGATTAGAGGTTTTAGAGCACCGCAATTTAATGCTCCCCCTCTTTCTGTTTTAGAAAAACTAAATATTGAGTTTGATTCGTCTACTCATCCTTGGATATTAAGTAAACAAAGATCAAAGTCAAGACATATTTATAATCATAAAACATTAACTGAAATTCCAGTATCCACCACACCGATTTTAAGATTACCTTTCTCTTGGTTTTGGTTTAAGAACTTAGGTTTGTTTTACTCAAAAATATGTACAAAACGAACTCTAACAGATAGTAGCTATATAAACTTGTACTTCCATCCATGGGAATTTACTAATCTAAAACTACCAACTAACTCCAGTTTAATCTCTAAACTTGAAGTTAGAAACAATGGAGATAGAGTATACTTAAAATTGAATAAGTACATTTCTTGGATAAAGAAAAGTAAAATAAAAACATCAACTATTTCTAAACACCTAATGCTTTCCTAAACGCGGGTCCAATTTTCTCTGCAAAAAGATTAGGAACATATGTTCGCCATACTTTTGCAAGTTTACTTCTATCTTTTACTAGAACATTTGCTCGCTTATCAATAAGATATACTAATTTATCTGCAGGTACTATTTCTGTGTTCCATCGTTTTTTGAAATTAAAGTTTCCTGAATCTTTATGTGAAACTCCGAAATTGAAAATAATGTTTTTACGTTCTTTAGAAAGCTCAATGCAATACCAAATAAGTAAACTAATTGGATTTAATGTGCGATATTGTGGTAATACGTCGCCAGCATACCATAAAGTAGAGCGTTTATTGAAGAAGATAATGATATATCCTATAAGTTTATTATTATACTTTGCAAATAGAACTTTCATATTTTCTCCAAATTCTTGTTGTAAGTTTTCAAAGAACTTTTTTGAATGTGGTGGTGTTCCTAACCGCTTCATATTTTTAAGATGAATAGTATAGATATCCTCAAGCGTACCATCACTGATAGTCACGCCAGCTTTCTGTGCTTTTCTAATAACATTTCGTATTTTTTTACTTAAGTTCTTCCATATAGTTTCTGTTGAGTAAGATATATCTAAAACAAATTTTGATTTTTCAGCTAAAATAGTATATCCTTCTTCCCGAATCTTTGTAACTTCCGGGTCAGCTACTTCAATAAATTTAGCATTATTTTCAATAGCAATTCTCTTCGCTTCATTAAGTAACTCAGGCAAATATTTTTTATCACCAAAAGGACCGCAAGAATATCCTGCAAAAGGCAAGGAAGATAATTTTGTATCAGTAAATTTACTATTTATTAACATAAGAGGGTAGCCTGCTACGATTTTATCTTCTTCCTTAGCCATAAGATAA
Organism: Candidatus Pacearchaeota archaeon; assembly: GCA_017609995.1. Classification (GTDB taxonomy): domain Archaea; phylum Nanobdellota; class Nanobdellia; order UBA10117; family JABICX01; genus JAFCCX01. Next base: position 8,154 of record JAFCCX010000007.1, read on the forward strand.
TAAGGAACATAACCATATGTTTTAAGTAAGACATTTCTCCAAGCAAATTTCTTAAAAATGTCCTTTTCAACAAAAGCGTCCCACTCTACTGCGTGCTCTTCAGTAGCTAAAGAAATTTCCATAGTATAGTGAAAAACAGAAATACTTTAAAGATTTCTGTACTTGAGCTATACATGAAAAGTGAGGTAACTCATTCAAATCATTACAAACATACTGAAGATTACTTTGATAAAGTTGCTGTTGAGAAAAAGGGTTTTTATGATTCCAAAAACCCAAACAAGCTAGGTCAAAGTATCTGGCAAAAGCGAGTGAGAAAACTTGCTAATTCTGTGTTTGAAAAAGTAGCTGAATCAACAAAAAAAGCAGTAGATATTGGTTGTGGAAATGGAGATTACACAATTGAATTAGCTACTTCTTATCTGAACATAAGCTTCATTGGTATTGACTTCTCAAAGAAAGCTATTGATTTAGCTAATAACGATTCTGAGAATATTAATAATGTTTCTTTCAGAAAGGGAACTGTATTAGATACTAAATTCAATGATGCTGAATTTGATACAACGTTCTGTATTAATACACTTCATCACATTTATCCAAATGATCTTAAGAATGCATTAACTGAATTAGCTAGAATTACTAAAACAAACTTAATACTTGAGATAAAGAACAAAAATAATCCATATAATAAGTACCTTCATTCAACAAAGGTTCCTACCTATCAAACAACATTAAACTTTGTACTGTCTTGTTTGCCTGACTTTGAATTAATTATCAAAAAACCAATATTCTATCTGGATTGTGCTTCACCTATTCTAGTGATTCATATGAAAAAGGTCCAGAAATAGTTAAAAAGAACGCACCAGTTCCGTCTTTGTTTTCCATTAACACTTTAGCAGGATACAGTTTATATTTTTGTGGAAACTCAAAAGCCCACTTTGGTGTTGTATGTGCTTCGAGTTCAGATAGTATCATAAATTTGGGTTTCTTTTCTAAAAGCGCGCGCTCAAATTCTTCTCCAGTTTCAAAGTTATATTCCATAACTTCTCTTTCAGCATAATATAGAATCTGCGTCCTTGATTGTGTAACAATAATATCACCTGGAGCAGTATTTTCTTTTAACCACACTCCTGCTTCTTCAATTTGCCAATAAGCATCCTCTTTTTCAGTAAAAAGCAAAGTTACGTGACCTATTTGAAAGTAAATAATTATTATAAAAATAAGAACGACTATGCTTAATGCTATTTCTTTAGTCATGCTCTTTTTAATTGCAGAATATATTGCAAAAATCCCCGAACCAGCAACAAAGAAAAGGAAAGGAAATATCGGGATAATATATCTAATATCATATCTTTGATAATACATAAAGAAAGCATAAAATGCAATAATCGCTAACAAAATGAAAAATTTAGTGTTTAGTCTTTTGTTTTTTTGTTTTAAAAATAAATCTACGCCAAGAATAAGCTCTGCAAAAATATACAGACCAATTATCAATAAAATAAGTAATTCCCAATGTAAATACTGTGGTGCCTTCTCAAAGAAAACAAATCTTCCATAGTCAATTCCTACCTTTGAAAAACCTCCAGCTTGCATTTTTGCAAATTTATCTAATGTTTGTGAATATCTAAGTGTAAACTGGAGTAAGGGGTTTCCCCAAACAAGATAATATGTTAAGAAATAGGGAATAGATGCTAAACCTGCAAGGCCAGCAGATATCCACGCATCTTTGTTTTTGAATAACTTAAATTTTTCTGTAATCAAAAGATATACTATAATAATTGGGCCCCATAACAAGTTCACTTCTCTGCATACAAAAGATAGAATAAATGCTGGACCAACTAACCACGCTGCGAGGCGACTATCTTTCTTGATAAATCCTTTCCAAAATAACCAAAGAAGAACAACTGCTGATAATAAGCCTAATGAATCTGGAAATACTTTT
>JAFCCX010000008.1 GCA_017609995.1 Candidatus Pacearchaeota archaeon
CACTATTATCGTTACACTCACCACAGCTACCACCTGTAGTACACTTAGTCATTACAGTATAACAAAAATCACTATAGTGGTTGCAAAAACCATTGAAAGCATTTTGTTTGTTTTCAGTCATTATAAAAAATTAAAACAGGTAAGCTTTATATAAATTTCGCTATGGGGCCACCCGGATTTGAACCGGGGTCACCAGGTCCCAAACCTGGAAGGATGGACCAAGCTACCCTATGGCCCCATATCATAAAGGCCTAAATTGAGTTTAAAAAGCTTACTACTTTTTTAAACAATAAAAATTATATAGTATAGCTGATTGGTGGAAACATGGACCTTTACATATCCGGGCAGATAAAAACAGCAATTATCCTTATACTCTTGTTAATTGCTTTTGGATTATGGTTTGCTCCAAATGTAACAAAAGATGCAGTTGGCCATGTAGTTAAACAAGCTGGTCCAGGTATTGCTGAATTAGGTAAGGGGCTAATACATGGTATTGGTAAATTAATGGGGATCTCATGAGAATATTAATCTGGCTTCTGTTGTTTATGTTGGTTATGGGTATTCTGTATTATCCTACTCAAACTCAAGAACTTGTAGGCAATGTTGTTAAGAAATTCGGAGATGTTGCTGAAGATAGGGCTGAAGATTACATTAGAGATAGAATCGACGAAGCAAAAGATGATGCGGCGCTAACCCCTGAAAATAAGAGCGAAAAGACGTAAGATTATTGTGTAAATGATTGTGATAATCTTTTATGATTTTGAAGTATTTCTGGAAGAATCTTAGAAATAATTGCCCAGTTTTTATCTTCTCGAGCACGATAATTAGCCATTTCGACTTGTGTTTTACATGCTTCAAATTCACCACTAGGTCTATCTGAATAAGAATTACCTAAGTGACCGAGTAATTCATGATCCATTCCACTTTGATTATATATTTCAAAAAGAGTTCCACTTGGAACTTGTTCAAATAAAGATAATAGTTTACCAACTCTTTCTTTTTCAAAGCCTTCTTGTTCCAGAAAGAGTGATAAGTCACTCTGAGAAAGCATCTTCGTTGAAGGGTTGTCTGAATAAACAGATATGTCTAATGACCAATAATCTGCTGCACCATACAACACTCCATCTGGACAGCAATCCTCTAATGAAAGCGTAGCAGAATCTAAACATGTTAAGACTATTTTTTCGCATAAATTCATAGCTCTAGCTGTATCTAGACTATTTTGTTTCCATTTTTCCAAATCAGCTAAAGTTATTTCCATAGTACTACTCTTTAATTTTGTTTTAAAAGTCTTTTGATGTAGTGATTTTTGCGATAATCGACACATTTTTAAAGCTTATTTTAGAACTGTAGTTACATTAATACATGAGGAACTCAAAATGGTAGAATTTGAAACAAAAAAGGCTGAAGAGATCAAGTTTGGTCGAAACAGTTTTATCGAAATAGCTAGAAAAGTAGCAAAAACAGATGAAGGAGAGAACGAGTTTATCTCAATCTCTAAAGGCTTCTTTTTGCCAGACGGTGCAAAGAGATTCAGCCGAGGCAAGAACGTCTCAGTTCCTAATGAGAAGGAAACAATCGAGGCTATTGCAAAAGCTTTAAAGAGCGTATAAACGCTCTTTCTTATTCTTATTCTTTTTTATGATAGGTCCTAATTTTAACTATCACATATCGTAAGTTTTAAAAAGGTAGCGGGTACCATATATTTCTTATGGCTGAAACTAACGAAGAAAAAAACAATATAACAGCTGGTTATAGTATTCCTTTTGAAGATGGGACGCTAATGATTACTCCTGGTAGCCATATTGTTGGTGATCCAGAATCTGAAGAAATAGATTTAATTGTGTCAGATAGACCTATTGTAACTTATATAGGAGATTCACATATTATTTCAATTCATCGTAATAAAATTGGTGCGATTGTAACTAATCCCGAAACTCATGAAAATAGACATCTTTGTTATGGTGCATGTCCTAACTTAGATGATTACCTTTTAGCAGAAAAAGTATTAAAAATTGTTGTCGGACTACGAGGGGAATTACGAGATATAATAAATTCTTCCCAAACTGATGATGAAGCAACCAACCGTCTTGATGATGTAGTTGCAAGTAGATTATATGGTCCTCTAATAGATTTGATAGATGGACTTACAATTGAATCAGGTTTATTTGATGATTTAGAAACAGACCCAGAATCTATAGAAACAATTGCTGACGAAATATTAACCGGAGATCCAGACAAGGTTTTTACAGAAAAATTTCTTTAGAGACGAATAACATTATCTGCTGATTCAGCTAATTTTTCTTCATGGGTTACTATAAAGATTTGATCTAAGAAATCTGTAACTCTTGTTTCTATAACTTCAATTAAGGTCTTGATTGCATTTTCATCTAAGTTGTGAGTTGGCTCATCAAGGATTAGAAGGCTTAGATTTGGAGCAAGAACTCTAGCAAAAGCAATTCTAACGGCAAGTGATGCGAGCATTCTTTCTCCACCAGATGCGAAACCTGCAACTCCAATCCAATCTCTATCTCTCTCTTTTAGTTGAAGATGATAATCTTCTTCGGTTGCTAGCAGTCTTACACCAGACCATTTTTCATAAGGATATATTTCTAACCAGACAGCAGTCATGACTTCATTTACAGCCAAGATAAATTCATCTCTAAGAGTTAGTTGAGTTGCTTCAAGACCAGTTTTTAATTTATCTAAGAAAATGATTTTTCGTTCCTGATCTTTTACTTTTGCAGTTAGCTCATCAATCTTCTTTTGCTGAACTTTTAGTTCTTCTAAACGCGCAGTTTTCTCTCTAAGTAAAGAATCATAACTTTTTACAGTTGTTTGCATTTCCTGAAGTGCTTGCAAACCTCGCTGAAATTGCTCATCTGTTTCACTAACTTTTACTCTATCAATTTTCTTAGCTTCAAACTCTTTTGTTATTTTATAGAATTCATCAGCAAGTTGCTTTTCTTTATCTTTAATATCATAAAGATGTTTATCTGCATTAAAAATCTCAATTGTGTTTCGTTTATCTTCAATTTCAGAATCAATTCTTCTAAGTTTGTCTTCATTAGAAGAGATTGTTCTGTTTTCAGTTTCAAGAAGTTTCTTTAGGTTTTCAAACTCTTGATGATTCTCTTTGTATTCTCTAAGAATTTGTTCTTCTTTTTCAACATCTTCGAGAATCAATCTGTTCTCATCAAATATATCTTCAAGTTCTCTTTTTCGAGATTCAAGTTCAGCTAGTTTTTCTGAGACACCAGTACTCCTTTCAATAAGTTTAGTGATTTCACTTTTTCGTCTGGAGATAAGTTCTTCTTTTGTTAATTCAGCAAGTTCTTTGCTACATACTGGACATGTACTTCCTGCAGCTTCAAGGTCAGAAAGATGTTTTCTAAGACTCCTTAACTCAACAAGATTTTCCTGGTTTACTTCTTTTTTACCTTCAACTTTCTTTCTTATTGAGATAAGTTCTGCATTTAAATCACTAATATTGTGTTTAGAAATATCTCGTTTCAAGTGCTCAATTTTCTCAAGCTTGTTTTTCAAATCTCTGTTTTTCTCTTCTAATCCTGAAGTCCTTCTTTCATATTTCAGTATATTTTCTCTTAGTTTACTTAAGTTATCATTAATGGATCTCTTTTCACCAGTAATTTCACCAACTTTTCCCTTTAGTTTTAAAATTTCGTTTTCTAGAGAAATCTTTGATCGAGATAAATCTTTTCCTTGTAGTTGACTTTGAACTTCACGAACTTGTCTTTCAACAGATTTTCTTCGTTCTTCTAATCTATTAACTTCTTCAAACTGTTTTCTAAGTCCAGCTAAACTGTCCTTTAAGTTATTAACTTCAACTGTTTTCTTAGTAATGTCTGTTTCAAGAACAATCTTTTTTGTTTTGAGAGCTTCAAATTCTTTTAGAACAGCTTCAAAGGTTTCAGTTATTTTTTCTTCTTGAAATCCGAAAAGAAATTGTTGAGTTTCTTTAATTGATCTGCTTATTTTGTTTCTTAACGTTACGCAATTGTTTCTTCCAATTTCAAATTTATCAAGCCCCATTAATTCATCAATTCTCTTTTTCCTTTCTTTTGGTGTGAACTTTAAAACTAAATCAATATCATTTTGACGAGCATAAACTGTTCGCAAGAAAACATCTTCATCAACACCTAATAATGTTTTAACAAATTCATTAGCAGCTGTTGGGTTTGGTCCAGCAAGAATCTTATCTGCACCAATAACACTTGCTTCACTATTACTTTTTGAATCAACTTGTCTTTTAATGAGATAGTTTTGTCCTTTTGAAGAAACTTGCATTTGAATCTCAGCTCTTTGTGCACCAACTCCACGAGTTATCAAATCTGATTGAGTTATTTGCCTGCTCTTTAATTCAGTAAAACTTCCAAACAAAGCAAAAGAAATTGCTTGCAAGATTGAAGACTTTCCACTACCCATTGAACCAACTAAAACATTTGTTCCGTTTTTGAAATTTAGTTGTAAGTTCTTATGATTTTTCCAGTTAGCTAAACTAATTGAATTGATCATAGAAGCTCCTCTGCTTTATCTAATTCAGCAGCAGCAAGATGTTCAAAAACCTGCTCAACTTTCTGCATAGTTTTCTTATCTTTCAACTTTAGATTTTGAAATAATAGATTGAATCCTAATTGATTAACTGAGATTTTTTGATCTTTTAAATCCTTTAGAAGTTTTGCTCGCTGTGACAATTTTGAACTTTCAACATTAGCTTTATCAAAGAAAAGCAAAGCTCTGTCACCAAACCGTTTAGTTAAACCAGAGAAATACAAATCAGTTGGTAAGAAACCTTCTGCAAGTTTTCCTGCAAGTTTAAATCGGATTAATGGTTTAAGCTCTTGATTATGATAAGAGATAAGTTCTTCTGTTTTTTTTGAAAGAGCAATTACAATATCAGATGGTTTCTGTTTGTCAACTTTGTAAGTTTCATAATAAAGCACTCTTTCACCATCAATTTTATGGAAAGCAGCATGTATTCGCTTTTCTTTAATATCTAAAATATAGAATCCTTTGTTCCGCTTTGCTTCAACTTTTCTCATTTGTGTTTTAACTGTTGAGCCAGGAATTAAGATTGGAGCACCAGATGCATGCTTATCTTCAACATTCCAGTGAATGTGTCCTAGCAAATAAAGATTGAAACCTTTTGGAAGATCAGTGTAGCTCAAAACATCGTTTTGAACTTCAGGAATTAGTTCCTTGAAAGTTTGATGGAACATGATTATATTTGGAACTCCTGGGAACGGTGTTGGAGCCCAGTTTTTTAATGTTTCAAGAGCAAATTGATCTGGAACACCAGACATTCCATGCAGACCTAGTCGCTCGCCACCAAGTTCAATAACAGCAGACTCTTGATGCAAATAGAAAAGCATACCAGCTTTCTCTAAAATATGAACAGGATTTACACTTCCAACATTTCTTCTTTCATGAGTCCCATAGATTCCCAAAATTGGCGGAACCATTCGGTTTTCCATGGTTTCTTTATTGCCTTTTCGTAAGTTAATTAGCTTGGTTTGTCCTAATCCGCTTCTAAGAGTTCTGAATAGCTCAAGTGCCCGAGCCATAATCTCTGGCTTTGGAATCTTATCATGAAAAATATCTCCGAGCATAAGAATGCAATCTGGCTTTTCAGCCAATGCTTTTGAGAAGGCTTCAGCAGCATTTCTAAATGAATCTTCCTGACGCTCACTACCATAAGCAAATCCCAAATGAAGATCTGCTATAACTACTACCTTCATAGAAAAACCCAAGCTGTGCTGACTTTAAAGAATTTATAGGGTGAATCAGATAAGATTAAGCAACTGCAGCTGTTTTGATTTCTAAAGAATCTTCAGGATTTTTTGCTAAGTTAATTTCAGGAACAGTAACTACATCCTCAACAGTTAGTTTTTCAAAATTACTGTTTCTTGAGGCTTTTACAATATCTTTTGCTTCAAAATACCACTCTGAAACTTTCATAGTTGTCTTCATAGCAATACCATAACTTATTAGAACATAAGCAGATACTTCGAGCCCACCTATTTGTGGAATTGGGGATTGCTCAGGAGGAACTTTATCATACAAGAAACCAATAGAAGTACCCATTAAAAGCCATGCAGGAACACAAGCCTTTGCTGTCTTAGTAGCTATTCTTAAGTTTCGATATCTTTTCCAAGTATCTTCACCTAGATTAGAAATAATTCTCTCTTTTACTCGATGATGTTCTGCTAGCCTAGCTCGATAGTTTTCAAACATGATTCTCCTTGTGTAGTAAACATTTAAATACTTTTGTTTGGTTTTATTTTTATGAAGTTCAAGAAAAATAAAAATTTCTCAGAGTGGTATAGTGAAGTTATTCAGGAAGCTGAGCTAGCTGATTTGCGTTATAACATTAAAGGTTTTATTGTAAATAGATGGTTAGCTGTAAAAGCTATGAAATTAATGTATGCTCTTTATGAAGATGAACTTGAGAGAACAGGACACAAGCCACACTGGTTCCCAGCTTTGATTCCAGAGAAGAATTTTGTTAAAGAAGCAGAGCATGCAAAAGGTTTTGCTCCAGAAGTTTTTTGGGTTTCAGGAGCAGGTTCTAGTGGAAAACTCTTAGCTGAAAAGTTTGCTATGAGACCAACATCTGAAACAGCTATTATGCAGATGTTCAAGGAATGGATTAGGTCATGGAGAGATCTGCCATACAAACTTTATCAAGATTGCCAGATTTGGAGATATGAAACAAAAGCTACTCGACCGTTCTTACGAGGACGTGAATTTCATTGGATAGAAACTCACTGTGCATTTGTTAATCAAAAAGACGCAGAAGTACAAGTTCTGCAAGATATGAAAATAACTGAGAAGATAATGCACAAAGAGTTTGCAATACCATTTATGTTTTTCAGAAGACCAGAGTGGGATAAATTTAAGGGAGCTGTTTACACATTTGCTTGCGATTCACTTTTCCCAAATGGAAAAATTGTCCAGCAACCATCAACACATTATTTTGGAACAAAGTTTGCACAAGCATTTGATGTTAAGTTTATTGACAAAAACGAGAAAGAGCAATATGCACATACAACAGCATATGGTCCAGCAATCTGGAGAATGATGGGCTCACTTATTGCAACTCACGGAGATGATAAAGGATTGATTTTCCCTCCAAAGATTGCACCGGTTCAAGTTGTTATTGTTCCTATTTTATTCAAAGGTAAAGAAAAAGTAGTATTGGAAGGTGCTAGAGAACTTCATAAATATTTGAAAAATAGTGGCTTAAGAGTTGAGTTGGATTTAACAGATAAAACACCTGGAAACAAATTCTATTACTGGGAACTTAGAGGAACACCAATTAGAATTGAAATCGGACCAAGAGACATTAGCAGCAAATCAGTTACAATGGTTCGAAGAGATACAGGTGTAAAAAGCAATGTTAAAGCTACAAAGATTCTAGAGGAAGTTAATCGAACAAATGATTTGATTTTGATAGGACTTAAACGAAAAGCAGATGCTCAGTTCTCACAATTCATTAGTTCAGCAAAAACATATTCTGAGTTAAAAGAGATTATTGATAAGAAAGGCGGATTGGTTCGAACAAACTGGTGCTCTGTTTCAAAATCAGGTGAAGCTTGCGCTAAAAAGCTGAAAGATAAGACAACTGCAGAAGTCCGCGGAGTCCGTGTTGATAAGAATGAGAGACCAACTGGAAACTGCATTATCTGCGGAAAACCAGCAAAGGTCGTTGTGTACATCGGCAAGGCATACTGAACAATAATTTTAAATACTAGATAATTCTAGGGGGATTGACGGAGGTTTAATCATGGAATGTTTAAAATTTGATGATACTGACGATTCTGGAGATAATGACGGAGACGACAGTTCAGACAAAAAATAAGCAACCAAGGTCACACTTCAAAGCAAAACAGAGTTTCCAACAAATGAGAAGCATTTGTGGATCCAAGAATTGCAAAGCAATTCTCTGGTTTGCTTAACCCCAAAAATTGCTGTGCAATTTTTATAGCTTTGCAGAGTCGACCTGCGAAGATTCTTTATTTTTATTTAATATGCTTGGTACAAGCAAATATCTTGTTCTTTGGGGTTAGAAGACCGTTCTTACAAGAAAGGGATTCTATACGAAAGTTTTATAAGTTTTAGAAATTCAGTAACATTAGTGTTCTCAAAGAATGAGAGGGATTGTTATGGACAAACAACATAAAAAAGGTACAACAACTGTTGGTGTAATGTGTAATGGTGGCGTTGTTTTAGCTGCTGACCAGCTAGCTACTCTAGGTGATTTTAAGTTCAATAAAGATACAAAGAAGATTTTTGCAATATCAGATAATATTGCTATGACCACAGCAGGAGTTGTAGGAGATAATCAAGCAATTGTTCGGCTAATGCTAGCTCAACTTGAGCTACTTAAATTAGAAAGCAGTCAACCAACTGTTCTTTCTGCAGCCACACTTCTATCAAATATTTTATCAGATAAATTCCAGTATTCATATCTTCCATATCAGTTATTTGATTTACTAGGTGGATTTGATACTGAACCAAGACTTTACAGTATTGATCCTGTTGGCGGTTATTCAATAGAAACAAAATATGCATCAACTGGTTCTGGTATGACTTTAGCTTATGCTGTTCTAGATAAGGAATACAAACCAGGAATATCAACAGCAGACGGAGTTAAACTAGCTGTTCAATCAATTGTTTCTGCCCGAGAGAGAGTTAGTTCTGTTGGCGGAGATAACATCACAGTTTTTATAATAACAAAAGACGGAATCAACGAGGTTCCACCAGTAGAAGTAAAAGCAATTATTGACAAGATATAATTTTAGGCGAGTAATATGACTATTATTGAAGAAATTATGGAGAAAGTTCCACCTGACGCACAAATAACTAACACAAGCTATGAAGGTGCGAACATAATTCTGTATACTAAGAACAAGCGTTTCTTCCTACATGGCGGAGACATAATTAGAAGGCTTGTTGAAGATTTCAAAAAGCGAATTGATCTTAGAGCAGACTCATCAATCAAAATGGATGAAGAAGCTACATTGAAATATATTAAAACAAATATGCCTGCAGATGCTGAGATAACAAATATTATTCTTGAACCTGCTCGAAGCATTATAATTATTGAATCAAAAAATCCAGGTGTTGCTATTGGAAAAGATGGTGAAAACCTAAAGAAGATTAAAGAGCACACTTACTGGAGTCCTTATGTTCGAAGAGAATCTGTAATTCCATCAAAGATTACTCAAAACATCAGAAGAGTTCTTTATGAAAATAGCACAGAACGAAGAAAGTTCTTGCATGAAGTTGGAAAAAGAATTTATGAAATAAAGAAATCTCGGAAAGATGGAGAACGGTGGGTAAGACTCTCATGTATGGGCGGCGCAAGACAAGTCGGGAGATCATGTTTCCTTCTTCAAACTCCTGAAAGCAAAGTTCTACTTGATTGCGGAGTAAATGTTGCGGCAGATGGTCCAAACTCATATCCGCTTTTAACACTTCCAGAATTTGTTATCCAAGATTTAGATGCAGTTATTATTTCACACGCACATTTAGATCACGGAGGTTTTTTACCTTACTTATTCAAATATGGATATACTGGTCCTGTTTATTGCACAGCACCAACAAGAGATATTATGTCTCTTTTACAGTTAGATTATATTCAAGTTAGTCATAGCAAAGCACAGAAGCCAATTTATTCTAGTGAAGATATCAAGGCTGCTGTAAAAAATACAATTACATTAGAATATAAGGAAGTTACAGATATCACGCCAGATGTTAGGGTAACTCTTTATAATGCGGGGCATATTCTTGGAAGTTCTTTAGTTCACCTTCATATTGGTGAAGGTTGGCACAACATTTTGTATACTGGTGATTTCAAAACAAAATCAACAAAACTTCTGAATCCTGCAACATCTGATTTCCCAAGAGTTGAAACAGTAGTTA
>JAFCCX010000086.1 GCA_017609995.1 Candidatus Pacearchaeota archaeon
GGAAAATTTGAAGACCTTGAAAAAGCTCTTGGTTCAAAAGTTCAGTACATGGTATCTCAAGCATTTGGTCGTGCAGACATTGGTTTTGAAGGTATTGCAATCAAGTCGAACAAGGGAACAATCAATGTAATTGCTGATCCTTTTTGTCCTGCTGATGTTGCTTACATGCTTACAATGAAAACATGGAAACTTTATTCACTTAAGAAAGCTATCAGAATCCTTGACCTAGATGGAAATCGTCTACTAAGAGAATCTGACGCTGATGCAGTTGAATTAAGAATCGGTGGTTATAGTCAACTAGGGTGTAATGCTCCTGGTTACAATGTAAGAATCAAACTTGCTTAATATTAATTAGGGGGCTTCGGCCCTCTTAAATTTGAGGTACAAAATGGCTAATAGACAATTTAACGATGTTCAATCACTTGAGCGTGGAAATGTTAGTGTTTATCTAGGTGTTGATATTGGTGCAACGGGCGCTCCAACAGCAAAGAAGCTTCACGGAGTTGCTTCTATAACGAGAACTGCTGCTGGAATCTATGATATTGTTTTAAGCGATGCTTATAGCGAGTTCTTAGGTGCAAGTGTTGTTATGGTTGGCGTTGCCGCTGATCTTACTTATCAATTTACTGCGATGGACGTAGCAAACAAAACAATGACTTTTATTACTAAGGCCGGAGCAACTGAAACTGATCCAGCAAACGGTGATGAAATTTACATTAAACTGGAGTTAAAGAATACTTCAGTAGCTTATTAGGTGTAACATGATTGGTTTAATGGGAGATGCTAAAAACAACGGGTCATTGATCGCAAATATGCGTGAAATGCCTGCTGAAAAAGGTAATCCGCACAATCCAGACATGGGACTAGTTCACGCTGCCGAAAGAATGTTGGAGGCCATAAAAGCCAACGACAAAGACACTCTAGCAAGTGTTATGAAGTCTTTTATCCGAATGGCTTCCATGCAAATGGAGCAGGAAGATAAAGAAAAAGGTGGCTATAGTGAAGAGTTACACTCTAAACAGAGTTAATTAAACCGAGGGGGCTTTATGCTCCCTCTTTTTTAGAGGTGAATATGCCTTCATTAGTTACACTATCAGATTTAAAAACAAGATCGAGGGAAGCTGCCGACATGGTTGGCTCATCTTTTGTCGAAGATCCAGAATTAACCAGGTATATTAACGCATCGGCCCAAGAATTATATGATTTGTTAATTGCAAGTTATGGCCAAGAATATTACCTATCAGAGCAGGCCATTCCAATAGTGAGTGGAACAGACAAATACACACTAGCAACAGATTTCTATAAACTGGTTGGTGTTGATCTTGTCTTAAGTGCTGGAGCAAGTGGCGAAGCTGTCACGTTACAGCCGTATATGTTCTCAGAACGAAATAAATACTTAAACAGCTATGTGTCTTCATTTAGTAATAATGGAGCAGTACGGGCAAAATATAGGCTTCAAAACGATACAATTAAACTCATTCCAGAACCTTCTGGCGGATTCAGTTTAAAAGTTCACTATATTCCAGCTATGGCAAAATTTGTCAGTGATGTTGATACCTTTGATGGCGTTAATGGATGGGAAGAATATATAGTTGTTGATGCTGCTATCAAAATGCTAAGGAAAGAAGAAAGCGATATAACAGCATTAACTTTTGAAAAAAGAGAGCTGACAGAAAGAATCGAAGCAATGGCAAACTCAAGAGATGCAGGAAATCCAGAGTATGTAGCAGATGTTTCAAGAGCAAGTTATGATGTGACCGACGGGGCTTACTAATGCCTGCTGAACAAAAGAAATTTAAAACATTGCACTTAAAAGACAGAACAAGTAGTGATCTTCAAAGACACACACTAGAAAAGTTTAATGCTCAAGATAGAACAATCCGATCACATGGAAGTAGCCTTGAAACCCTTTCTGCCCTAGTTGCTGAAGTCCAAAGATCACAAATAGCTGGATATGTTTCCGGTGGTGGCGCTCTTATAAATATAGTTAAGACTATTGGAACAGGTGTTACGTCAACAATAGCAACAATAGACTTTCAATCAAACGGAAACCCTGTTGAGTTTTTTCTCACAGCAGCAATAAACTGCTCTTTTACGGCTGCTATCTCATTTAAACTTGAATTGTTAAGAAATGGGTCTGTTGTTTCTAGTAATACAATTGTAGTTACACATGAAATCAGCACAATTACATTAATAGACCCTTTGCCGCTTGATGAGGAAGCTACTTATTTGTTAAGAGGAACTTCAGTGGTAGGATCAACACAGATAACTAATGCCCACGCTTTTATAAAGGAACTGTAATGGCCCTAAAAAAACAAAATATTTCAATTGACCTTACAGGTGGAGTCAATACAAAGGTTGATGATAAATTATCCAATCAGCCGACAGAAATGGAAAATGTTTAGCCCTGGAGTATCCGCTTGATCTTATTTCTAACAAGGGTGATTCAGTAGTTATGGACTCAAAAGGTCTTTTCACTTTAAATAATAATAATAATTTAGTTAAAAAATCGAATATGGTTTCCTATGGAATTACAAATAAAATGAGGTCAATTCTTGATACTTATGAACCATATCAAACCACGATGGCCGAAACATTGAAAGCCTATCATGTGTTAAGTAACATTCCGCAAACGACTGTAATTAC
>JAFCCX010000087.1:0-2676 GCA_017609995.1 Candidatus Pacearchaeota archaeon
TAAACAACTGAACTACCCTTGAAGCGGAGCGAAGCGACGCTGAGCGAGCGAAGCGAGCGATGGTCAATGGGCGAGCGATAGCGAGCCTACAGACACCAGTCAGTGGGATTGGGTGGGTGGGTGGGGCTGAGCAGTCACCGGTGTCATAAACGACTAAGACCACCAGTGACCACCCAACGGGAGAGAGGGAGCCGGGAACGGCGAGCGGTGGATTAGCACTAGTGTGTTATTAGTCACCACTCAAATCACGGTTAGTCAATGCGAAGTGATTACTCTTCACACAAGTAATCCATCTGAGCTTCTGGAGAGCTCTTTTTGTTAGTTTGTAAGTACGAGGGTCAGTGCCTATTTCATGCATTGTGGCACGTTGTAGGTCATTCCAATGAAGCTTGGATAGCTTAGTGTTACGTAGTCGCCACATAACACGCTCGAGTTTTTCAATAGTCATCAAACACCACGGATAGTCACAATGTATTTGCAGTCTTCACAGTAGTCAACACCATCAAGTCGGTTATTAGTTAAGCATCGATTGCATTTATTCATTTGTTCATCACATCCAAAAGTTTATTCATCACCGCATGGTTTTTAGCAGTAGCTTCAGTAAGTCGAGCCAGAGCCTTACTCTGCTCATTCAATTTGATATTTAACTCAAGAGAGTTGGGATTAGTCTTTAACATATCAACAATGTCATCAACCCTGAGCGGGACTTTAGTCTTATGCTCAATACGTAATCCAATGGATTTTTGATAGACCTTGAACTGTTCAATCAAAGAGTCAACAGAATAATTTAAAGTAACCAAAAGCAAGACATAAGCTACTCACGTTCAAAGGATGATCGCACGCTATCCTGAACGTAGCTTTTCCAGTGGAAGAGATGGATAGATGAGCAGTGATAAGACCAAAGTCGAAATCAGAAGACCTTTTGTCTAGTTTAAAGTCGGTGATCTGGTGAGTCAGAATGCAATTGTGGAAGTTCCAGTCGGTCAGTAAATCTCCACCGGAAGAGAACAGACCGTCCCCCCCATTAACAACTTTATACCAACCTCTAGTGACATTACGAATATTCTCTAATTTTGGTAACATTGACTTCACAGTGTTGTTATTAATACCCGTGGCAAATGAAATTTGCTTCGGAGTAGCACCTTCTGGAGTTTTGAGGAGGTATTGTATTATTTTTTGAGATTTGTTTAGGAAACCCCCCTTACGCGTTGCAACTAAAAGTTGTTCATTCATTGGTACACTTCCTATAGAGATTTTCGTATCTAAATTCAATAGTTTGTAGAGCTAATTGTTCATTATAACCAAGGCTAATCATGTCTATGTAGTCCATTGTTGTTACAAGTAAACTTTTATCTTCTCTAATAAAAGAAATGTCAATAAGTTTTTCTTCTAAATCTGCTATTTTCATGTTCTCACCGGTAACATTGATTCAATATCTGCAAAAGGAATGATGACAGGTTTTCCGAATTTATCATCACCAAGGTAGCTGTCATTTGTTGTTTTTATTATTGTTAAAGTGAGGATCATACCTTTCTTAGTCTTGATCTTCACGGTGGCTGGGGTATTATTTGTCATATTGATCTCCGGGGTATATTTAGTATAAAAAAAAAGAAGATTAATCTTCTTTTTCTTTCTTTTCTTTGCAGTAGATACAACCATTATCTACCAGATGGTGGGTGTGTTGTTTGCATTTATTACAGTAGAACATTTTAGTTCACGTCCACACATTCTAATTCTCTATTTATATAAGGGTCAAAACCCTCAATTATGTGGGTGGTTTCCACATAATTTATTGGAAGAGAAGAAGAAGAAGAAGAAGAAACTACTTCTTCTGCTTTAGCCATTAAAAAGTAAAGTTGCTTTACTTTTAACGAGAATTCTGACTGATTAGCTAGACACCAATCAAGCCCACTTTTATCAACGACCATTTTGGAACACATTCCAAACCGCTGACCATTAAGCTTTTCTTCTTTCTTCATAGTCTTTACGACCTCCTTCTTATTCTCTTTCTTCGGAGCCTTAATCTCCTTAAGCTCGTCGATAACCTGACTTGCTTCTTGTTCTGATAAACTATCTACATCAACTTTAATGTCTGACTTCTTCCACTTAACTAACTGTTTTATATAAGTTTTTTGTTTTTCACTTGCCATTTTGTGGCCTCCGGCTGAAGAATCTTTTCGACTCTCGCCAAAGCCCTTTGCGAGAGAGAGAGAGTTAACTCAACCGTTCACACAAAAATAAATGTACCTGTTAATAGTGAAAAGGTATTTGTGAAATTGCGGGTGGGAATGTTTGAACAGGGAGTGAAGGACTCCCTTTCAACTAGTTTTTTTCTATATGTTGCAGGTGACCCATAGGGGAAAGACTTAAACTTGTGACGTTGCTAACGTCTAAAAGTTTTATGGCTTTAAGCGTGTAGCAACATCAAAATATTGTTTTCCATGAATCGCCAATATTAATTTGTGCACCAGCAACGTCTTTCCAAACATCGCCGATATTAATTTTCATTCCAGCAACAGTTTTCCAAACATCGCCAATATTAATTTGAAAGTTTGTTCCTGAAGATTCGCCAAAAGGATAAGATAAACCTGAACCAGTATTATAAAGTTCTGTTACTTCAGCAGGACTTAATTGTTTTTCCCAAATACCTACTTCATCCATAGTTCCAATAAACCC
>JAFCCX010000087.1:2726-5857 GCA_017609995.1 Candidatus Pacearchaeota archaeon
AACCCATTAGCAACATTGAAATAACTAACAGTATTTCCTAGTTGAAAATTAGCTGTTGCAGTCCATGAACCAGTATAAGCATTTGTACCATCTTCGCTGCCGTCAATGTAAGCTTTGAAACCATTACTTCCCCAAGTCAAAACTACATGATGCCAAGTATCATCAGTCAAAGCATTAGAACTTGTTATGTCATTACCTCCATTAATTCTAGCTCGTAAAGCAGCTGGGGATGATCCACCAAACCAAATCATAATGTACCCAGAACCTGAAGATTCTCTGTCACTTAAAAACCACTGATTAGAACTTAATGCTGTTGGATAAATCCAACAAGAAACAGAACCATCAGCAAAACTGATATCTAAACCTGTGTCAATAGTATCTATTGCACCGTCGAAAACATAACCGCCATTAATTTTTCCAGAAGCTGAATAAGTAGCATCAGTTACAGAAGCGTCATTTCCGTTTGGTGTGGAATCCGGTTGCGTAGAGTTATTAGTATCTAATTTATAATAAGCAACGAGATCAGTTGTTAAAGCCATTTACATGAATTTATTTTTTAGTGCTGTGTTTGCTGCATCAGCTTTTGCTTTTAGAGGCATTATGCTCATGTTATTGTTTTCTCTTTCGATTGTTAGAGCCATATTTTCTTTCATTTGAATTACTAACAATTTTAATATTTCTTCTTCTTCTATTGTAAATACCATTTTGCCTCCTAAGCAGTATATTTTATATAAAGTGATCCTATTGTTGTAGTAGTTGCAGTCGGTGGAGTGTCAGATGTTCCATAAGAAACATTTACAACCATGTCAGTGGCTGCGGTTCCATGATCTTCAACTACTAGATCGCCAGTATGTCCAGCACTAGCATAATCTAAATTTAATAAAGATGAATGAGATTTTTGAGTTGATAAACTTCTAATTGTAATTCTTGTAGCAGTGTCTCCTTCAACATAAACTGTGAGATCAGAAGGAGATGGATGGGAATTATTAGCAAAGGCTTTTACTACAATTCTGTCACCTGCAACCAAAGGATATTCTTCTGAAAGTGTTGCGTGTAAATCATAACCTTTACTTGTAATACCAATAAATTCTGATATGGGGGAAGTGGTGATTAAGGTTTCAGAACCACCAGAGCTTCGAACATAGAATTTTACATAAACTCTTAATCTTAGAGTATTCTCGGCCTTCATATGAATATGGAAATTATAAATACCAGCAGTTAAAGTGTTTATTTGTGCAAAAGCATTATAATCTGTTTCAGTTGCTCGAGAACCAATAGCGACATCTTCAGTATTTCCTGCAATTTCAACAACACCAGACTTTTCTTCACCAGAAGAAGGGTTTGGTTGTAATTGTTTATACCCACCAATATCAGAACTTGCTGCATCATAAGCAAAAAGATCAATTCCAGTATTAATAGAAATTCCATCAACATAAGCTTTATTTACAAGATCATTATCATTAACAGCAGTTTTATTTACAATCCCCGCGTCGTGTTTACCAGAATGATTTGGTAAAATCATAGAATTTTTAGGAGCATTGAAAACCATTGGTTTGCTTAATGTATTTACAATTCTTTTTTCTTTAGAAGTCATAGTCCTATCCTCATTTTTCTGGAAACAAGGCTACCTTGTTCTGGAACAAGATTGGATTGTCTTCCTTTTTGTTTAGTTGTTCCGGCAATTATACCGTCGGTAATTGGATAACGAGTTGCAATATCTTTTTCTCCACTAGTAGCTGTCATAGTTATCACTAAAAGAGTTACTATATTTAAAACTTTCTAAGAATTATTTCCCAGATACTTTTTTTTTTTCAACAACAGGCTCTTTAGGTAACCTAGCTTTCATTTCTGCAGCTTCCTTTTTCATGCCAGCAGCCATATAATGTTTATATAGCCTAAGGCGAGTGGCCATAGACAATCTAAGTCACCGTATCTGTTATTAAAGTCACAGCTTTCGGGTCTGTAAGAAGACATTCTCCTTCTTCCCAAACTCTGATTTTCTTTCCAATTCCAGGATCGTCAATTATTGCTGATTGCAAAGGCATAAAGTTTTTCCATGTTGCAGCTCGTTTTGGAATGAACAAGAGTGCATAATCAGTTGTAGCGTTTTCAGAAACAACAACATTAACACCAAGTATTTCCAGAACTACACCAGATACAACTTTTTCCGAAGAGAAAGCTGGGATGCTTGATCCTTTAACATTGATTAACCAATCAATAAGGTTTTCCTCCTCGACAGAATTAATATAAAGGATTGCTCCCTGTGGATTATATCTACTTTGTCTGATTAGTCTTTTAGCTGCGAGAATGTCTTTGATTGGGTTTCCGTCTGTTCCGTCATCCCAACCTGTTCCACTTGCTCAGAAAGTACTGGAGATTCTACAAAATATTTTCTAACGTATGATTGTTGTCTCGTCCATGATTGTTCAATAACTACAGGTCTAGACTTGTCAGAAGTATTTGCAATTTGTGAAGCAGTGATCCCAGTAGTGTCAACTGAATCTAAAAATCCAGCTGTTTTTTGGTACCATCTGATTTCTCTTGCTTTTGTAGAAGTTACTGTTTGAAATTTCTTGAGAACTAATGCTTCGTCAGCAAAGCCTTTTGCTAACTTGTCAATGTCGAGTCCTCTTATATCCGCTTGTCCACTAGAGTTTGCCATTTTATGCTATTTTCCTCCCATGTGGTTTTAATTCGAACAGGAATGTTTCGAGATCGGTAGCTGTTTCTAAAGCAGTACCTAGAATGTTTTCAGAAGCATCATCAGCAAGGACGATTTCGTTAGGATCACCAGTTGCGCAATCAGAAATTAGAGCGTCACCAACTGCACATCCTGCAAGGCCAACAGTGGCTTTGAAGATTCCTCCTCGATAAACTGCCAATTTAGTTCTACCATCATTAGCGATCTTTTCTTCTGCAGCAATACCAGCGATAACTGCGTTATCAGTTGTACAGCCTGCAGCTGTCATTGGGTCGCTCATTGTAAGAAGTGTGCCTTTTTCAATACCTGTACCATCCGCTACAGTGAACGGAATAGGTAATTCGGTTTCCAAGATAAGTGTCATTTCGAGTGCCATAATGGCACTAAAACGAAAGAACTATTTAAGCTTTTCTTTTTCTTCCTTTATTTT
>JAFCCX010000001.1 GCA_017609995.1 Candidatus Pacearchaeota archaeon
GAATTCTTACTAGATGTGCGTCATTTATGGCTCAGAAGCAGAAAAATGCAGGCAGTTTTGAAGGTTAGAAGCAAGGTTTTCGAGGCAATTCACGAATATTTCAAGAAAAAGGACTTCACACTTACACATATGCCGCTTTTAACAGCTGGAAGCGCAGAATCTGGTCCAGATTTGTTCAAAGTCAAATATTTTGATAAAACAGCTTACTTAAGCCAAACTTGGCAGCTTTATGCAGAGTCAATTCTGCCATCTATTGAGAAGATTTACACAATCACACCTGCTTTTAGAGCTGAAAAGTCAAAAACATTCAGACATTTGACTGAATATTGGACAGCAGAAGCTGAAATGGCTTGGTGCGACCTAGATTGCTCTATTAAAATCACAGAAGAGCTAGTTGAATATGTTCTTCAGAAGGTTGCTCGCGAATGTGCTAAACCTTTAGCTGTTTTGGGCAGAGATCTAGCTCAGTTAAAGCAAATTAAGAGACCTTTCCCTAGAATTACTTATGATAAAGCTCTTCAAATTCTTGCAAAAGATGGAATGAAGATTAAATGGGGGAAAGACCTCAGAACAGAAGAGGAAAGGCAATTGATGAAACACTACAAGAAACCTCTTGTTGTTACTCATTATCCAAAGAAAGTTATGGCTTTCTACAAGCCGCGGGATGCTAAAAAGCCAGAAACAGCTTTAGCATATGATATGCTTTGCCCAGAAATTGGAATAGAGCTAGTTGGCGGGTCTGAAAGAGAGCTTGATATTGCAGAATTAAAGAAATCTCTGAAAGATGTTGGTGAGGACCCAAAGAAATACGCATTTTATTTTGACAGTCGGAAGTATGGTAAAGTTCCGCATGCTGGTTTTGGCTTAGGAATAGAAAGACTAATCTTCTGGATTTGCAAACTAGACCATATCAGAGATGCTATACCTTTCCCAAGAACAATTTCTAGAATTAAACCTTAACCTTCTTGAATTAGTTTAGAACGACTAACTAATCCCATTTCAACTAATCTATCTATCACTTCTCTTGTATCTTTAAGAGGTATACCTGTACGCTCAGCTACTGCTTCTGGTGTTTCAGGAAGAAGTTTAACATAACATCGTTCAGTTTCATTATCAATATGCATTATAGCATAATAAAAATCCCCAAAAACTAAACGTCCGTTACCTTCTTGATTAGCAAGAACTAATCCTAAAGTTCGTAGAGCACTTAGTTCACTTGTAGTTACATATTCACCTTTTTCATCAGATCGAAAATCGTATCTTTCACCATTAAATCTTAAACGATCCCCAAAACTAACACTATTTTCATCAGCACTTTCAAAAATATAAAAATTATTACCTACTTTTAATAGAGACTCAGTTTCATCTCCTCCATCTATGAAGCCAATTTTTCCACTAAGCCCACCCATTTCTTTTTTAGTTAGGGTTTGATTTGAATAATCCATACTAATACTTAGTTACGAAAGATATAAAAAACTAGTGGCAGGGACATGATTCGAACATGCGAAGGCACTAAGCCACAGGATCTTAAGTCCTGCCCCTTTGACCACTTGGGTACCCTGCCGTAATATTCTGGGTCTAATTTAGTTTTTAAGTGTTTCCACGACCATAGAGAGTGGAAGCCAGCGAATTCTGAAAGAGCGTGTTTCCGATAGTTTTAAAAGTAAGTTTTCCAGTTGTTTTGTATGGTTAAGAAAATATCCAAAAAACACATCAGGAACGTAATAATTGTAGGTAAACCTGGTGCTGGAAAAGGTGTTAGAGCAGAAATTCTAAGTTCTGAATTAAAGTTGAAACACCTTTCAACAGGTGATATTTTCAAAGAAATTCTAACAAAGAAAACTCCACTAGCAACTAAAGTTAGAAAATATTACGAAGCTGGACATCTTGTTCCAGACAAAATTGTGAATGAAGTTTTCGCAGAATATTTCAAAAAACATGATTACAAAGGCTGTATTTTAGACGGCTTTCCGAGAAATGTTTCACAAGCAAAGTTCTTTATGAAACTTTTAGAAAAAAAAGGCAGCGGTGTTGATATGATTATTCTTTCTCACAGAGAAGATAAGGATATTGTTGAGCACATTATTCACAGACATGATTGTTTAGATTGTAATAAGATCTATCATATGCAAGATAACCCACCAAAGAAAACAGGAGTATGCGATATTTGTGGTGGAAAAGTTACTCAAAGATCTGATGTTCACAAAATCAAGATGAGACTTGATGTTTTTAGAAAAGAAATCGAGCCAATGATTGATTGGCTGAAAAAGCACGATGTTCATTTTATAATGGTCCCTGGAAAAGTTGATCCTTACAGCCAGAAAGCTATACGGGAATCTGTAATGAAAGAACTCCGCCGTGTTCTAAATTAGACATAGAAACGCTTTTAAACCAACTTTCTGCCTTATTTTTATGGGCCCATAGCATAATGGATAGTGCGGCCGGCTTCGGACCGGTTGATGGGGGTTCGAATCCTCCTGGGCTCACTAGAAACTTTTTCAAAAAAAGTTTCATCAAAAAACGATCTGCCCCTGTGGTGTAGTCCGGTTAATCATACCAGCCTCTCAAGCTGGTGACTCGAGTTCAAAGCGAGCTTCGCTCGGTTTACTACGAACGAAGTTTGGAGAAAATCTCGGCGGGGGCATACAATTATATACACCGTGTAGAATTATCAAATTTTTTACTTATGAAAGAAGGGTCATCATCTGGAATGATTTCTAAGGCAATATCGCCATCATCACCATCATCTTCAACAGCTAGAATTATTTTTACCTTTTCAGCAAGCTCTTTAACTAGCTTATCTTCCACTCTTTTCCAATTAATATTCATTTTTTTAGGCATTAGGACTGGTAGATAGGAACGCTTATAAATTCTTATATGGCCTACTAGACATGACAGCATTGAAAAGACCAAAATCAATGGATGAGTTAGCTTATTACACTCGCAGAGCAATTGGAACTGGAAAGGCAGAATTATGGGTTTTCAAAGAGAAATGCTCATGTGGCGCTTTACCAAAAAAGCCAAAGATGCGAGCTCCAACTTACGAATGTAGTTGTGGAAAAAGTATTCCAAAAGATGAATATGAAGAGAAGCTAACAGCAAGTATAGTATATACTTGTCCGCATTGTAATTTTTCTGGTGAAACACAAGTCCCATTTCATAGAAAGAAAGTAACTATTTTTGATGAGAAAAAACAAAAGAAAGTTCGAGTAGAGTCTGTAAGATTTCAATGTGAAAAGTGTGGAAAAGATATCGATGTTACAAAGAAGATGAAGTAGAATCATCTTTCTTTTTCTTAGCGTCTTCATAATTTGTTTTGTTTAGAGCAACTGTTTCAGCTTGGTCAATTATTTTTTCAGAATCTGAAAAAGCTAAACCCATATCTTTCAGAATTTTCCGTAGTTCTTCTTTTCGGTCTGTCATTAAGCTGCCTAAAACAAACTTGAATATAAAGTTTTAGGTTAAGAAAGGTTTAATAATTCTCTGAACAGTTGAAATTTATGCCTCTGTGGCTCAGCGGTAGAGCGCGTGCTTGGTAAGTGCGAGGTCGCGGGTTCGATTCCCGCCAGAGGCTTAGAAAGTTTTTTATTGTTCTAGTGTTCTTCTTTTGCATGTCAAAGAGATGGCTAGGCCTATTTTTCATATTCATATTAATCACCGGTATTGGAACTGCTTATGCGTTGCCTGATTTAATTATAGATTTCTCTCCAAAAGAAGTTGAAATACAACACGATGAGACTGCACTCTTTGATGTTGAACTAACTAATAATTATAATGTTCACCAGAACATTTCAATTCCAACACCAAGAACTGATTGGAATATTTACATTAGTGATTATTTCCTTCAGATTCCGCGTACTGTTTCTAAAAACACAACAATAGCAATAACTCCACCACCAGATGTAGAAGCAGGTGAATATGGAATTTATATTGAATTTAATTCAGAAACAAGCCCAGAAGTTAGTACATACAAATATTTCCAAGTGAAAGTTACAGATGACGGTCCAGGAATTACACCACCACCAAGAAGAGAAGCTTTGGTAACTGAATCTTCTGAAAAGGGTTTTCTAACAGAAACATTTACAGTTACTATTCTAAATACTGGAACAATGAATATCTCTGATAAATATTCTGTTTCAATTGAATCTCCTGATTACTTTTTCTTTAGTGCATTACCACTACAAACAATGTCTAAAAAAATAGATAGTATACAAGAATACACTTGGTATTATGAGCTTATACCTGGAGAAGAAGATACAATTACTTACAAAATATCCTATCTTCCTTTACTTATTGCTGGAATCTTAATTGTATTTGCAGCATTTATGCTCGCATTCTATTACATAACTAGATTTACATTAAAGAAAGAGATTGTTATGAAACCAACTAAGAAAAAAGACGAACATAGAACAATCAAAATAAGACTTAACTTGAAAAATAATACATACTCTGATCAGAAAAACGTTGTTCTAAGAGACAGTGTTCCTTCTCCATTAAAAGTTACTGAGAACTTTGGAACACTTGAACCAACAATACGGAAATCAAAAGGACATAAAGTTCTAACTTGGAAATTTGATAAATTAGAACCAAGAGAAGAGCGAGTTGTTTCTTATGAACTTAAATCATCAATGGAAGTAATCGGAAAAATCCTTATTCCACAAGCAGTTGCAAGCCAGAAAGTTGGTAAGAAACTTGAACGAATTTATTCTAGAATTTCTAGGAAAGATAAGTGATTTCTAAGGTTAGATATTAACCCAAACGTTTATAAACCAAAATTAAGGAAAAATAGTAACCCCTCGTAGCTCAATGGTAGAGCGCACGGTTGTAGATTGGTTTACCAGCTAATAACTGGTCCGTGCAGATCCCGTGAGGTTCCTGGTTCAAATCCGGGCGAGGGGACTTATTTTTTAGTCTTCTTTTTTTTGATCCATCCGCCACCTTTCTTTTTGACCCAACCTGTTGCTGCACTGCAAACTGCCCAAGGATTTACTTTCTTTTTCTTTCCCTGGTTTTTTCGCGTAACATCTTTGACACACTTTTCTAATATTTTTGGCATGAAATAAGAGCACAATTATACAATAAAAAGATTTATAAATGGCTTATCGGAGTCAAAATTATGCCCTGGTGGTGTAGCGGCTATCATCTCAGCCTGTCGAGCTGAGGACTCGAGTTCGAGCGTAATTCAGGGGACCAACGAAGCGAAAATATTATAAACGCTTCGAATAACACAAATATACCTTGAATAAACCGAAAATCTCGGCCAGGGCGCTTTAATTCCTTTAGGAGCGTGTCAAACTGCCTAAAAAATCTTCTTCTCCAAGCAAAAAGAATGAAACCACCTCAAAGGAGACTCTTAATTTATCAAAACATATTCTTGTACCAAAACATATACTCTTATCTGATAAAGAGAAGACTGCGCTTTTAGATAGTTATAATATTTCAGAATTTCAAGTACCTATCATTAAAATAAAAGACCCAATTATTAAACTTATAAACGCTAAACCTGGAGATGTAATTAAAATTACCAGAAAAGGTCCGACAGGGACTTATGAATATTTTAGAAGAGTAACTGATTAAAATGAATATAGAAGATCAACAAATGCTGATAAGGAAATATTTCGAAGAGAATAACTTCGTAAAAAGCAATATTGATTCTTATGATTCGTTTATTAAATGGAGAATTCAAGAGATAATTTCTGACCAAAAAGAGGCAATTCCTGCAGTTATTCCGCCAGATATGGAAGATGTGAGATTTAGATTCGGCGAAGTTTTCATTAAACAACCAACAATTATCGAAGCAGATGGTGCGGAAAGAATGCTTTTACCAACAGAAGCCAGACTTCGAAACTTGTCTTACAATGCTTTAGTTTACATTGAAGTTAGTTTAGTTATTGATGGAAAAGAGCGAGATAGAGCTGAGGTTCAAATCGCTGAGATTCCGGTTATGGTTCGGTCAGGTCTTTGTTATCTAAACAAAATGAACAGAGAAGAATTGATTAAAGCTGGAGAAGATCCAGGAGATCCTGGAGGTTATTTTATTATTGATGGAACAGAAAGAGTTCTAGTTCTATTAGAAGACTTAGCTCCAAATCACGTTTTTACTAAAGAAGAAAAAGTTGGCCCATCAACTCATTCTGCAAATGTTTTCTCAGCAAGTGAGAGCTACAGAATCCCACTTGAAATGGAGAGAAGCAAAGATGGATTATTTTTAGTTAGTTTTTCAGGAATTCATAGAGTTCCATTTGTTGTTCTATTGAAAGCTCTTGGAATTAAAGTTGATAAAGACATTCTTGAAACAACAACTCTTGAAATGAATGAAGACATGTATATTAATTTCTATGAGTTTACTGAGCTTGTTAAGACACAAGAAGAAGCACAGGAGTTTATTGCAAAGACACTTCACTTAAGTTTACCAAAAGACAGAAAACTTCAGAGAGTAAATTACATTCTTAATAATCTTTTATTACCGCACCTTGGAAAAGAGTCAAAGAACAGAAATGCTAAAGCAGCTTTCCTTGGACGAATGGTTAAGAAAATACTTCTCCTAAAAGCTGGAAAGATTACACCTGATGATAAAGACCATTACATGAACAAAAGAGTTCGACTTGCAGGAGATTTACTTGAAGATCTTTTCAGAACAAACTTCAAAGTTTTGGTTAATGATATGTTGTATATCTTCCAGCGAGGAGTTAGACGAGGAAGATTAATTCCAATAACTTCTATTGTTAGAACAAAACTTTTAACACAAAGAATTAAGAGCGCAATGGCAACTGGTAAGTGGACAGCAAACAGACAAGGAGTTAGCCAGAGATTAGAACGAGATAATCCATCTAACACTTTCTCACACTTACGAAGAGTTGTTTCACTTTTAGAATCAAACAGAGAGAGTTTCAAAGCTCGGGAACTTCACCCAACACATTGGGGAAGACTTTGCCCACTTGAATCTCCAGAAGGTAAGAACATTGGTTTGAGAAAGAACTTAGCAATTCTAGCTCAAATTACACCAAAACTTACACAAAAAGATTATGCAGATATCATGCGAGGATTAGAGAAACTAGGTTTGGAGATGATTAAATGACTGACGTATTAATTGACGGATCATTAGTAGGAACTGTTTCAGATGGTAAAACGTTTGTACAAGATCTTATCACTTCAAGACGAGCTGGAAAAATATCTGCACAAGTTAATATTCTATACAATGAAAAAGAAGAAAATGTAAGTATTGATTTCGGAAGAAATAGAATTCGAAGACCACTAATTGTTGTTAAGAATGGAACTTCTCTTTTGACACCTGAACTTATAAAAGATTTGAAAGATAAAAAAATAAAATGGTTTGATCTTATAAAAAGGGGTGTTATTGAATATCTTGATGCATTAGAAGAAGAGAGTACATTAGTGGCATTAAAGGAAGAAGATATAACAAACGAACATACACATCTTGAAATCAATCCAATTTCAATTTTTAGTGTAAATGTTTCTTTAGTTCCATATCCAAATTACAATCAGAGTTCTCGACTTGCAAGAGGTCAGAAGAATCAGAAGCAAGGTGCAGGAATTTACGCACTTAATTTCTTAAACAGATTAGATACAAATATGAACTTACTTCATTATCCACAAACACCAATGGTTCGAAGTTTCACACAAGATATTTTTGGTGATTCTTTAGTTGGTGGACAGAATATTGTAATTGCTGTCTTAAACTATGGTGGTTATAATATGGAAGACGCAATTGTAATTAATCGAGCATCAATTGATAGAGGTCTTTTCAGGTCAACTCATTATCGACCATATACAACTGAGAAGCTAAGATATGCTGGTGGACAGGTAGATGAAATTGGAATTCCACCAAAAGACACACAAAGTTATACACTTGAAGAGGATTACAGATTCTTAGGTGAAGGTGGTCTAATTTATCCTGAAGTTGATGTTACTGGCGGAGATGTTTTAATTGGTAAAACTTCACCTCCAAGATTCTTAAGCCATTTAGAATCATTTAGTATGACTGCAAACATTAGAAAAGACACATCTATTAGAGTAAAATATGGTGAAAAAGGAACTGTATCAAAGGTTTTCTTAACTGAAAGTGGAGAAGGTAACCCACTTGTTCGAGTTGAGGTTAGAGAAAACAGACTTCCAGAAGTTGGAGATAAGTTTGCATCACGACATGGTCAGAAAGGAATTATTGGTATGATTGCAAATCCAGAGGATGTTCCATTCACAGCATCAGGAATTCAACCAGATATTATATTCTCACCATTTGGTATGAGACGAATGACTGTTTCTCAGATTCTTGAAACACTTGGTGGAAAAGTTGGAGCAATGGCTGGAAGATTTGTTGATGGAAGCGGATTCCAAAGTGAAGATGTTGATAATTTAAGAACAGAATTACTTGACTTAGGTTTTAGAGAAGATGGAACTGAAACACTTTATGATGGAAGAACTGGAAGACTTTACAATGCAAGAATCTTTGTTGGTAATACTTTCTATATGAGATTAAAATATCAAGTTACAGATAAACTTCAAGCAAGAGCTCGTGGAAGAGTTGCACTTCTTACAAGACAACCTACTGCTGGTAAGGCAATGGAGGGTGGTCTGAGATTCGGAGAGATGGAGAAAGAAACTCTTGTAGGTCATGGAGCATCATTGTTAATGAAAGAAAGATTTGATTCAGATAAGACAGTTACTTATGTTTGTGAAAGATGTGGTGATATTGCTGTTAGAGATCACTACAAAAATAAACTTACTTGTTTGAGTTGTGGAGATAAAGCAAAAGCATCTCCAATTGAAGTTTCTTACGCTTTCAAATTATTCCTTGATGAACTTAAGAGTATGGGAATACGTCCAAGATTAATACTAAGGGAGAAATACAAATCATGAGAGAAGAACATATTGTAAAGAAGATTGATAAGATTGCATTTGGAATTGTTTCACCTAGTCTTATTAAGAAAATGGGCGTAGTTAATGTAGTTACTCCTGAAATTTATGATGCAGATGGTTATCCAGTTAAGAAAGGTTTAATGGATCCTGGAATGGGTGTTATTGATCCAGGACTTAGATGTAAAACTTGTGGTGGTCGTCTTAAAAACTGTCAAGGTCACTTTGGTTTCATAACTTTATCAAAACCTGTTCTTCACGCACTTTATGCTGATAAAGTTTACAATTTCCTAAGAGGTTTCTGTAAAGAATGTGGAAGAATTCTTATGACTCAAGATAAAATTAAAGATTGGTTAGCAAAAATCGATCAGGCAAAGAGAGAATATGATATAGATAAATTACATTCACTAATTAGTTCAGTTATAACTTCAATTAAGAATGCAAAGAAATGTCCACATTGCGGATACAAAAAAGAAAAAATAACTTTTGTTAAACCAACATCTTTCAATGAGGGAGATGACAGAGTCTGGCCAAATGAAATAAGAGAAAGATTTGAAAAGATTCCAGATGATGATATTAGATTACTTGGGCTTGACCCTGCAGTTGCAAGACCAGAATGGATGGTTTTAACTGTACTTTTAGTTCCACCAATTACAATCAGACCATCGATTACATTAGAATCAGGTGAACGTTCAGAAGATGATTTAACTCACAAGCTTTCAGATATTGTAAGAGTTAATCAAAGACTATTGGAGAATATCAATGCTGGAGCACCAGAAATTATTGTAGAAGATCTTTGGGACTTACTTCAATATCATATTACAACATATTTCAATAACAAGATTTCACAGATTCCACCAGCAAGACATAGAACAAAGAGACCACTTAAGACACTTGCACAAAGACTTAGTGGTAAAGAAGGACGATTTAGATATAACTTGGCTGGTAAGAGAGTAAACTTCTGTGCACGTTCAGTTATTTCACCAGATCCATATATTGATATTAATGAAGTTGGTGTTCCAAAACGAACAGCAACAGAACTTACAATTCCATAAAGAGTAAATGAATGGAATATAAAAATACTTACAAAATTTATTAAAAACGGTGATAAATATCCAGGTGCAAACTATGTAATCACTGCTGATGGAAAGAGAAAGAAAATTACTACAGAAACATTACCATCAATTTTAGAAGAACTAGCTCCGGGATGGGTTATTGAAAGACACTTGTTAGATGGAGATATTATTGTATTTAACAGACAACCATCTTTACATCGATTATCTATGATGGGACATAGAGTAAAACTTGTTCCAGGAAAAACATTGAGAATCAACCCAATTGTTTGTCTTCCATATAATGCAGACTTTGATGGTGACGAGATGAATTTACACTTACCACAGACAGAAGAAGCAAGATCAGAAGCAAACAATCTGCTAATATTAAAGAATCAAATTATTACACCAAGATATGGTTTGAGTATTATTGGAGCAATTCAAGATATTCTTCTTGGTTGCTATTACTTAACAAAAGATATGTACTTAACACAAGAAGATGTTTCAGATTTAGCATTAGAAGTTAATTATGATAAAGAACTTCCAAAGCCAGATAAGAGAGAAGGTGGCAAACCACTTTGGCACGGAAGACAAATTTTCAGTATGCTTTTACCAAAAGATCTAAACTTTATACGAAGTGGAAAGGTTTGGAAAAATGGAAAAGTTTCAAAAGGAGATGTTGTATTTAAGAATGGTCAACTAATTGATGGAATTATGGATAAGAAATTTATTGGTCCCGAGGGCGGACTTCTAATTCACAAACTTTACCAACATTATGGTGTAGATGTAACTTCAGAATTTATTAATAACTTAAACAGACTTGGTTTAGCAATTAGTAGAAAGATTGCATATAGCATGTCATTCTATGATTTAGATATTCCTAATAAACAAAAGAATGAGATTAAACAAATCTTAAAAGATACTGAAGAACAAGCACAGAAAATTATTCAACAATATTTGAATGATAAAATTATTCCAATGCCTGGGCAGACAAAGAAAGAAACTTTTGAAGGAAAAATAATGCAGACATTAAGTAAGGCAAGAGATTCAACAGGTAATGTTGTTGAACAAGTTATCAAAGAAGATTCAACTCTTGTAAATTCTGCACGAGCAGGTGCAGGAGATAAGATATTGAATATTTCACTTATGTCTGGTTTTGCAGGACAGCAAGCACTTAGAGGAAACAGAATTGATATTGGTTATAATGATAGAACACTACCTCATTTTAAGAAGAAAGATTTAAGTCCAAGAGCAAGAGGATTTATTTCAAGAGGTTACGCACATGGAATTGATCCAATTGAATTATTTTTCAATGCAATTGTAGGTCGGGACTCATTAATGGATACTGCAATGAGAACTCCAAAATCAGGTTACATGCAGCGAAGATTAATTAATGCTCTACAAGATCTTAAATCAGATTATGATGGAACAATTAGAGATTCAGGTCGAATGATTGTTCAGTTTAAATATGGCGGAGATAATATTGACGTTTCAAAGAGTGATGGAGGCACAATAGATACTGATTTGTAATCAACCAAATTATTACACAATTTGTTGGCTTTTCGCTGTTAGCGAGAACCTGACCAAATTGGGTGTTGATTCGAGCGGGAGATACTAAGGCGAAAAAATGGCAGATATTGAATGGATTAAAACAAAACTTCCAACAATTATTGAAGACAAAGTAAAGAAAACTGGTGCTAATAAGAATAAAGTTATTGAGCGATATAAAAAAATGCAGTTAGATCCAGGAGAAGCAGTTGGAATTATTGCAGCACAATCTTTAGGAGAACCAGGTACACAGATGACTATGAGAACTTTCCATTTCGCAGGTGTAGCTGAGCTTAATGTTACATTAGGTCTTCCAAGAATTATTGAGGTTCTTGATGCAAGAAAAGAGCCTGCAACACCAACAATGAGTATATACTTAAAGAAACCACATAATACTAACAAACATAAAGCAGAACAAATTGCAAACAAAATTAAACAAGTAACTCTTGAAGAAGTTACAAGTGAATTTGAATTAGATTTAATGACTTTAACTCTTAAAATAAAATTAGATTCTGACTTACTTAAGAAACATTCAATTACTGTTAAACAACTTGTTGACTCATTAGAATCACAGATAAGCGGATTTGAACTTTCAGAAAAACGAGGAATCTTAAACATATCAACTGATTCAAAAGATGTAAAGAAAGTTTACAAGATGAAAGAGAAGATTAGATCAATGTATGTATCAGGAATTAGTGGAATCACACATGTTCTTCCAGTTATGACTGATTCAGAGTATGTTATCAAGACTTTTGGCTCAAACCTTAAAGAAGTATTTCAAATTTCTGAAATTGACTTTACAAGAACAACAACAAACAATCTATGTGAAATAGAGAAAGTTCTTGGAATTGAAGCAGTTAGAGAAGCAATTGTTTTCGAAATTTCAAATGTATTGGAAGGAGAAGGTCTTCCAGTTGATATTAGACACATCTTACTTATTGCAGATACAATGTGTTACGGTGGAGAGATGCAAGGAGTAACTAGACACGGAATTACTGGAAGCAAACAATCTGTTTTAGCAAGAGCAAGTTTTGAGATTCCATTAAAACATCTTGTTGACGCAAGTATTTTTGGTGAAGAAGACAGACTAACAAGTGTTGTAGAGAATATTATGATTAATCAACCAATTCCAGTTGGTACAGGACTTCCAGAATTAATTGTAAAAATGAGAAAGAAGATTGCTCCAGATAAGAAAAAGAAGGCGGTTAAGAAGAAATGACTCTAAAAGATTTACTAAAAGATCCAAAGAAACTTGTTTTTGGTAGAAATACTGTAATCAAAATGATTACTTCTGGAAAACTTAGTGAAGTTATTCTGGCAGTAAATGCTCCAGATAAAAAGAAAATAGAAAAATTAGCTACACTTGTAAAGACAAAAATTACACAAGCTAAAGAAACAAATGAGGAACTGGGAGCTATTTGTAGAAAACCATTTAGAATCTCAATTATTGGTATAAAAAATGCGTAAATTATCTGTCGATGACATCAAAATAATGAGTGTTTTTAGCAAACTAACTTATGTTTTTCCAACAGATTGTTTTACAGTAGGTAAAACTATTGTATTTATCACACCACCTGGCTCAGCTGCTAAAGCAATTGGTAAGCAAGGCAAGAATGTTCAATTTCTTAAGAACAAACTGAATCAAGATATTAAGATTGTTGAGTCTGCTTCAGATGTAATAAACTTATGTAAAAACTACTTGTTTCCATTAATACCAAAAACACTTGAAAAAGACATTGAAAACAAAAATATAATCAAAATAGAGTTCAAAACTAGTAGAGAAAGACGATTTCTGTTAGATAATCAGCAAAAGGGACTGAAGGAACTAAAGGAAGTTGTTAACCGTTATTTCAAAGAAATCGAGGATATTCGTATCTTATAGTTAAATTTATAAACCCTTTTTTAGAGGACTAAATATGGCTAAGAAATCACGTGGTCTGGGAGCTGCTAAAAAGCTCAAGAAGCGAAGAAGCAAATTTCGAGAGAATAATAAATGGTTCGTTAGACGGAAATATCGTTTGAAAGAAAAATCAGACCCATTAAAAGGTGCTCCTATGGCTAAAGGCATTGTGCTTTCTAAGAGACAGTTAGAAGCTAAGCAACCTAACTCAGCTATGAGAAAGGCTGTTAGAGTTCAGCTTATTAAAAACGGTAAGCAAGTAACTGCTTTTGTGCCAGGAGATGGCGGAATTAAGCACATTGATGAGCACGATGAAGTTATTGTAGCTGGAATTGGCGGACATATGGGCAAGACAAAAGGAGATATCCCACAAGTTCGATGGCAAGTTATGAAAGTTAATAATCAATCTTTAGAAATGATTAGAAAAGGACGAAAAGATAAGATAGTAGGAAGATAATTCTATGGTTAAATCTAAGGCTAAAACCCCAAAATCAGAGAAGAAAGTTGCTGAAGCAGAAGCAGAAAAGGTTGCAAAGGAAGATAATAAAGTAATAGATGAAGAATCTACAAAATTAGAGAAGCCTTTACGAATTGGGGAAGAAAAACCAAAGAAACCAGTTTATGATTTCAAACTTTTTGATAGATGGGAACTAACTGGAATTCATGTTTCAGATGCAGGATTGAAGAGATACATTAACCTGACTCCGCAAATGGTTCCATTCTCAGCTGGCCGAACAGTTAAGAAACAATTCTGGAAATCTAAGAAAAACATTGTCGAGAGACTGATTGGCAGAGTTTTTGTTGCAGGACATAAAGGAAAGAAACATTGGAGAACATCTGGAATTAATACAGGAAAGTTCACTGTAGCAACAAAAATTATTAAACAAACATTTGAGATTCTTGAGAAAAAGACTCAAAAGAACCCAATTCAGGTTCTAGTTGATGCTATTTGTATAGGTTCACCAAGAGAAGGTGTAACAACTATTGAATATGGTGGAGTTAGATATCCTAAAGCAGTTGATATTTCACCACAAAAGAGAATAGATTTAGCTCTTAGATGGATGGTTCAAGGAGCTTTCCAAAAAGCTTCTACAAGTGGCAAAACAAAGATGTCTGAAGCACTTGCAGACCAGATAATCCTATCAACTCAGCAAGATGCAAAAGCTAACTGCATACAGAAAAGATTTGAATTAGAAAGACAATCTGCAGCTTCTAGATAATTCTAAATTCCATCAAGTAATCTATCGATTGTTAGTGGTTCTCCGCGCAATGTTATTATTCCACCTTTTTTATGTTTAAAACTTGAAAATAAAGCAGCATACCATGGCTCTGTTCTTCGTGAGATAATACCGTCTTCATACCATAATGTGCTTTCTATTTTTCGAGTAGGCAATTTAATTCGTTCTCTAAATATAACAACAGCATCACCTTTAGTTGTAGGAAGAGCAGTTTCATCTAATGTACCATCATTATGAGTTATGATATCTCTCATATTAATTTCAATAACATTTCCAAAAAAAAAGCTAGAAGTTTCTCTTGCGGAAGGGTAGTCTTGTTTTAAGTCTTCTAAAATACCATCACTTTCTTCTGGACTAAAACTTACATAAGCCATATAAAATCAAGTATGGTAAAACTTATATTTATTTCCATACTAGTAATTAAAATGCCAATAGCGTTTAATTTTAAAGTATGTGATAACGCACCTGAATGTAATGGAATTGCAAATTGTCCATTGAAACTGATCAAATGGGATAATAAACAACAGACATTAGTTGTTAACAACGATAAATGCACTGCTTGTGGCTTATGTGCTAAATCCTGTCCTGTACCTGGAGCTATTTTAGTAGCAAAAAATGATGAAGAATTTGCAAAAATAAAGGCAGATGTTGAGGCTGACCCAAGAACTCGAGCAGAATTGCTTGAAGATAGATATGGTACAGCACCAACAGATCAAGCTCTTGTTCTGACAATGAAGAATTTTGATGAGGAAGTACTCCAATCAGATAGACTTACGTTTGTTGATTTTTGGGATGACCCACATGTTGCTTGTAGAATCAAATCTATTCCATTTAAACAGATGCGTCAGGCTGCTACAAAAGTAATCTCTAAGATGAAGAAACCAGTCAAACTTCAATTTAAGAAGATTGATATTGAGGCAAATCCTGAGATTGCAACAAGATATTCTATAAAAGAAATTCCTTCCTTAGTTGTTTTCTGGAAAGGAAAAGCAATTAGCAGAATCTCAGGTAGAGTATTACTTGATGATGTCAAAAAGATGAATAATGAAATAGAAGCAGCAATTAAGAAAGCCAATTAGGCTTCGTCTTTCTTTTCTTCTTCAGTTGATTCTTCTTCTTTAGCAGGCTCTTCAGTTTTCTCTTCTTGTTTTGGTTCTTCAGCAGGTTTTTCTTCGCCTTCAGCTGGCTTAGCTTCTCCACCAAGAACTTTAGCTAAATCTTCCTTGCCTGTTTTTATAACCTTGCAATTAACTTGTGCTGTATCATTAGAAATAGTATTACCTCGAATAGATTTTCTCTTTCTCTGTCCAGAGCTCTTAGCATGGAAACCTACACCCTTAGTTAATAGAACCTTTTTTCTTGTTTGTCCAGAAACGTCTTTTCTCATTGGAACACCTGTTTTATCGCTTCCACCAGTGATTTCTAGTTCATATCCATTTAAGCTGATTATTTCGCCTCGGAACATCTCACCAATCTTTTTTCCAACAAGTTTTTCAGCATCAGGACCACTAATTGTAGTCTTATATGTCTTTTTTGACTTCTTGTCTCCAATTGCTAATTTGAATTCAACCATTCTGTATACTGAATTGTGGAACTCTTTTTAAGCTTTTTGGATGTATATATTATTATGAGCACATTTATTTCATCCCACGAAGATAATGAGAAAGGAGATGTATTTTTTGATAGGCCTCTTGGGTTCCAAATTAAAGAGTTGGTTGTAAAATTAGGTGAATACCAAATTGGTCGTGATGAGATTGATAAAACAAAAGAAGTAGTAGAGAATATTGAATATAATACGTCTCTTGATACATTTCGAGTCATAGGATACCCCGACGGCAGCTTATTTCGATTAATCGTTGCTGATGATTTTTCACTTAAAGTAGATAGATTTATCCTTGAAAAATTTCAAATGCGTTTTAAAGCTGATGCAGCTTCTGAATTATTTTATACTTATGAAAAAAACAGAAGAGAAAATCCAGAACTAAATTTACTTTCAATTCATTCTTTTCCAAAAAGAAATCAAATTTGTTTTGTTCCTGCTATTCTTACTTATTCAAATGAAAGAGATTTATGGGTAGAATTCCGTAGAGTAAAACATAGTAATTTCAGTTACGTTTCTGCTAGAACTATACTTAGAGATCCAAAGCTTCTCGAAGAAGCAAAAAAATTACCAAAACCGGCACCAATGTTTAGTGGAGCTGAAATGAACCACTTTACTAATTTTACATTAATTTGTTCTAAAATAATAGATGGAACACTTGATCAATTTTTAGATGAACAAGATATAAAAATCTATGATTGATAGAACTCACCAGATTTTCTTTGTTTAGCGTCTTTTTGGCTGCCTGGTTTGTTAACTCTTGGTCTATTGGTTTCAGGGTCTTTTCTCAAAGTGATGTCAAGTTCTTTTAGAAATGAATTCATACCTTCTTTTACAGGCAAGATTTCTTTTGCATGTCCAGCTTTTGAAGGTTCACCATCAAATACCATAACTCTGTCTGAGATGAAACTAACAAAAAGGAGATCATGGTCAATTACTAAGGCCGCAGCATCTTTGTGTTTAATGACTTTTTGAATAGCTTTTGCAACTTGTAAACGTTGCTCAACATCAAGATAAGTTGAAGGTTCATCTAAAAGATAAACATCAGCATCTCTTAATAGACAAATTGCAACAGCAACTCTTTGAAGTTCACCACCTGAAAGGTCACGAACAATATGCTCCATTAGATGTTCAAGTTTAAGAGGGCGTAGT
Organism: Candidatus Pacearchaeota archaeon; assembly: GCA_017609995.1. Lineage (GTDB taxonomy): Archaea > Nanobdellota > Nanobdellia > UBA10117 > JABICX01 > JAFCCX01. The sequence continues at coordinate 17,365 of JAFCCX010000001.1, forward strand.
ATATTTAGCACATTTTCCTGGGTTAAAGCCATCTTATTTGCTTCTAAAAGAGCTAATTTAACAGTTAAAATAGAATCTCCCTTGATGTACTGAGGCTTGTAAGATATTTTGAGTTTTGAATCAAGTTTGCCTTTATCTGGAGTAAGTTCACCTACTAACATTCGCATGAAAGTTGTTTTACCTGTCGCATTTGCTCCAACAATACCAACAACTTCTTTGTAATGAAGTTCAGAAGAATCAATGTTTAATTTAAAACCACTTTTCATTTCTTTATACATTTCTGGCCAAGAAACTAGTGGTAAAGCCTCACTTTCTTTTGTAATCATGTGATGTTCAAACTTTAGTGGTTCTGGTCTGAACCGAATATTTTCCCCGCGAATGTAGCCATCTAAATAAGTATTGATACCGTTTTTAGCTGAAAGAGGGTGAGAAACAACACCATATGCTGCTGTCTGACCAAAAAGAATGTGAACTAAATCAGCTAAGAAATCTAAGATAATTAAATCATGCTCAACAACAAGCACTTGCTTTCCAGACTCAGATAATTCTCTAATGACTTTTGCTATGCGAACCCTCTCCTTTACATCTAAATAAGATGCAGGTTCATCAAAGAAGTAAAGGTCAGCTTCTTTTAGAACAGCTGCTGAAATAGCTGTTTTTTGTAATTCACCACCAGATAGCTCATGAACGTGTCTGCTAAGAATATGAAGAATATTAAGTTTCTTTGCCATTGTTTTTATCTGTTCCTCATTAGCATGCTTTCTAAGTAGTTCAATTACAGTTCCATCAAATTTCTTTGGAATCATATCAACATATTGTGGTTTATAAGAAACTGTGGCCTTTTGTTTGAAAAGATTTGAAAAATATTTGTGAAGTTCAGTTCCCTTGAAATGTTCAATAACTGCTCGTTCATCAAGTGGATTGTCATACTCACCTAAATTTGGTTTGTGAATTCCAGATAAAACTTCTAAAGCAGTTGATTTACCAATTCCATTTGCACCCACAATTCCAACTACTTGGTTTTCAATTGGTATTGGAAGTCTAAAAAGTTCAAATGCATTTTCTGCATATCTAAAAACAGGAGCCTCTTTCAAAGCTTCAGGAAGGTTGACAATTTGAATTGCTCCAAAAGGACATTTCTTTGGACAGATACCACAACCAGTACAAAGAACTTCATCAATATGCGCTACATCTTTTATTACAATACATTCTTTACCCATCCGATTAACTGGACAGTATTTAGAACACTCTTGAGAACATCGTTTAGGAAAACACTTACTTCTATTTAGAATTGCGATTCGACTCATTTTCGTTTCTTCCAAACTTCCCTAAGAGCAGGCCTAAGGTTTTTGGTTTTAAGAATATTTTGTTTAGAAACCCATTTAACATCTTTTACTTCATGTTCAAGGATAATATCTCCACCACTTATCTTACCAAAATAATAAATTAAAATAGTGTGTCTTTCAATTTTAGGGTCAAAAATTTCAGTAAAACCTACAAAATCTTTTAGTTTGATATCTAATCCAATCTCCTCTTTTACTTCCCGAATACCACATTCTTCAAGAGTTTCACCAAATTCTTGTTGTCCGCCTGGAGCATCCCATGTATTTGCATCTGGTGGATACGCTCTTTGGATTAAGAGAAATTTCCCATTTTTTTCAAGAATAACTTTAACTGCAACATGAACATATTTCATACTACAAAAAGTTTGCAAATCTATATAATACTTTTCTTCTAGAGACGTTTTCCAGTAATTGGAGTTCTAGAGTCTGTTAGCATTAGGATATATGCATTAGCTCTACTGTTGAATCTCCAGAAACCAAGCATAAAATCATTCAAGTCTTTTTGTCTTCTTCCCATTGCAAAGATGTAAATCCATTGAACAATCCATGCAAAAAATACAAAGAAACCCCAAATACTAATTGCTATGCTTAGAATCCATCCATATAAGAAACGAATGAATAGCTCTAATCTAGAACCATTTCTTGCCCATTTTACGTCTACTTTAGCAGGGTATGCCATGGATTAATATATACACTCAAATATATAAAAGTTGCTTAGTAACACTTAAAAACCCACTTTTTGACTTATAATTATGTTAATTGGTATAGTTGGTAAAGCCAATGTTGGGAAAAGTACTTTCTTCAAGGCAGCAACTCTGTCTGAAGTAGATATAGCTAACTACCCTTTCGCTACTATCAAACCAAATGAAGGAGTAGGTTTTGTTAGACATGAATGTGTTGAAAAGTTCTTCAAAACCAAATGTAATCCTCAGAAAGGTTTCTGTATAGATGGAGAAAGATTCATACCTGTAAAACTTGTTGATGTTGCTGGTTTAGTTCCAGGAGCACATGAAGGAAAAGGTATGGGCAACAAGTTTCTTAATGATCTTTCAGCAGCAGATGTTTTGATTCATGTTGTTGATATTGCAGGGACAACTAATGAAAATGGTGAGCCAATTAAAACAGGTTCTTATGATCCAGCTAATGATATCAAATTCCTAGAAGAAGAATTAGATTTGTGGTTCTATGGAATGTTAAAAAAGAACTGGAATAAGTTTGCTAGAACAAGTTCAATGGAACACCAAGATATTGATAAAGCACTTTATGCTCAATTTAGTGGATTAAAAGTAAATCTTTCAATGATTAAAAAAGCTAGAATCAATAAAGAACTTGATAAATGGACAGATGATGATATTCTAAAGTTTTCTAAGCGTCTGCGTGCGGTTTCAAAACCAACGATCATAGCTGCTAACAAAATTGATTTAGCTAGCGGAGAAGCAAATTTTAAACGAATAAAAAAGCAGTTTCCAAAACATATAATTATACCTGTTTCAGCTGAAGCTGAGCTAGCTCTTAGAGAAGCTGCTAAGAAAGAATTAATTTCATACGTTCCCGGTAACGGAAAATTTAGCGTGTTACAGAAAGCCAAGTTAAATGAAAAACAGAAACAAGCTCTCAAGTTTGTTGAGAAGTTTTTAGGTAAGTGGAAAAACACAGGTGTTCAGAAATGTATGAATACAGCTGTTTATGATCTATTGAAATTTATCACAATTTTTCCAGGTGGAGTTCATAAACTTGGGGATTCAAAAGGAAACATTCTTCCAGATGCATTCTTGCTTCCACCAAATAGCACAGCATTAGATTTTGCTAATCATATTCACACAGATTTAGGTGATAATTTTATCAAAGCAATTGATGTAAAAACAAGGAAAGCTGTTGGAAAAGACCATAAACTCAAAGACGGCGATGTACTTGAGATAATCAGTCGGAAATAATTATTCCATCCAGATTGGAGCATTATGGTAAAGAAAATATAGCACGGTGTCTGTATCAAAATTATGCTTTTCCTCATCAAAATTGTTATGTATGTTATCACATACTACTCGACCATCTGGTAATCTTGCGCCATAAATTCTAAAATCAGAAATATTACGATTTCTTAATACTTCCAAAATACTATCAAGTTCTGATAAGTCCACATTGGGAAGGATAGATATGGCTTCTACTTGGCCCCCAAATTTTCCAATAGTTATTTCATGACCCTTTTCTAGAACATCTATAACTTGCCACTCATCCCAATAAAGATTTTCAGTATGTTTTTTAACTTTAGATACATCAATTTCTAATTCAGATATTTTCTCTTTTACACCGTCATGTTCCATTATTACTGTTATTTGGTAACATTTATAAGATTTACCAATTAATACCTAATATGAGATGGACGTACATTGGTAGTGATGAAGAAGAACGAAAATCTTTAGAAAGAGCACTTGAAAAATCTCCACTACATTTAATGTTACCTGTAGAAACAGCTAGTTTAGGAGTAGAGGGTGCTCCAGAAGATTATAATATAACTGCAGTAAGGATTTCAATGGGTAGCGGTGCTTTAGTTGTTCCAGATAGAGATTCTTGGATTAGTATTATAGGAGCTGATGCTCAGATACATCCTTATAAGGGATATATACAAATAATACCTAAAAAAGGTAATCTTGGTTTTATAGACGCTTTCTTTGATGCAGAAAAAGGAAAAAAGTTATTAGAACAAAAAGGGTTTAGTTCTAAATAAATAGCTTTTCACAAGCTTTTTAAGAGTTACTAATGAATAGTTAATATAATGGAATTTGAAAGAGAGCGGTTTGAGGATACATTTTCTGGAATGCCTGTTGTAAATATACATAATAAAAAAGGAGAGAGCTTAAACCCTTCAGATAATGATTTAGTATGTAAAATACTTGAAAAAGTACCATTAAGGATAAGTGGATTTACTAGTTTTGAATCAGAAGGACTGGATATAGATGTTTCTACTGAAGGACAAAGACGCATAAGACATTTATACCTATACCCTAATCAACCAATTCATGCACAAATTGAGAAAATTCCTAGAAGAACCAATGTGGAAGTATCAGCAAGTCGGATTCGAGTATATACCGAATATAAGAAAAAGAAATATAATGTTTTTGTAAATTTTAATCCTGCTGAGAAAGCATAATAAGTTATCTATTTCTAATCTAGAACTTCCAAGACAATAAAGCTTATAAATCGGGTTTTTTACATCTTTAAAGTTCTAAAGGACGAAAAATAATGGGACGAATACGGACAAAATCAGTGAAAAGAGTGGCTGAAAAGCTACTTGAAACAAGTAAAGACGCATTTAGCAAAGACTTTGCTGAAAACAAGAAAAACATTTCTGAGCTAGTTGATATTAAGACTAAAAAGCTTAGAAACATGATTGCAGGGTACGTTACAAAGAAAGTGAAAACGTCGTAAAGACTTTTTTTGTATGCCCCACAAATCTATGATTTGTTAGGGCGTTACAAAGAAAGTAAAGACTGCACAATGAGGTTAACAAAACATGGAAGATTACGCTATATATGTTGGCGGTAAGCCATTTATGAATTATGTAACTGCAGTGGTTATGCAATTTACTACTAAAGGAGCAGATAAAGTTGTTATTAAAGCTCGAGGTAAGTTCATAAGCCGAGCAGTTGATGTTGCAGAAGTTGTCAAAAGTAGATTTTTAAGAGATCAAGTTGCTGTTGAAGGAATGGAGATGGATTCTGAGGAATTTACAAACAAAGAAGGAAAACAAGTTCGAGTTTCAACATTAGATATTACTCTTGGAAGAGTAGAGAGTAAACCAGCACCTGAACCAGCTCCAAAAGCTGAAAAACCAAAGAAAGAAGAACCTGCTGAAGAAGAGACACCTGCAGAAGAGACTGAAGAAGCTGAAAAGGAAGCTAAATAGGCTTCTGCTTTTTTAATTTTTAAAATGGTAAAGCTAAGTGAAATAACAGACAGAATAAATACAAGTGATTTGAGTTTTTCAGGAATTGAAGAAATTCTTTTGAAAATTAAAAATGAAAAGCAATTAGATGATTTTAAAGCTGGTCTTTCTGATGGTCTATATGGTAGACCTTTTAAGGGGAAAAGAAAGTTCTATAAATTAGGTTATCCTCAAGGTGAAAAAATTATTGATATGAGAAGTATACGAGTAGCTAGTATACGTTTGGCATATATGGTTGATGAAAAAAGAAGGACACTTACTCCCTGAATTCTACATCATCTACAATTCCATCTGAGTCAAGGTCAATTCCTTCTACAACCTTAGCTATATACTTAGAATCATGTTTGTTTCCAGCTGTTATCTGGCTAAAGCCTTTTAGAAAAGCAATAATAGCTGCCCGTGTTCCAGCATGCCTTCGACCAGCAATCCAGAGAACATGTTTTTTCTCATTATATGGATTTGGTGCTTTTACAATCATACCATGACTTTCTTCTAAATAAGTTGTTTGAGATAAATTTGAATGAATTGCCCAGTTCTGGTTTGCATCAAAATTAATTGGAAGTTTTCCATTGATTTTTTGAGAAATGCTATTGACAATTGGCCCACCAATTATGATAATATTGTTCTCTTCAAGATCTGTATCATGAACTTCTGTATCTAATCTAACATTTAATTTAGGAACATAATTTAAGAAAGTGCCTAGAAACAGAGCAAAATCAATACCATAATAGCCATCTCTTGACCTAGCTCTTTGCGGTCCATGTGGATCTGGGCTTCCGACAATAATTAATGCATTTAGTTCTCCATTTTTAATAAATGGTTCTAGGAATTTCCTGTGTTGTGTTTTAAGGTGAGATAAACCCTTATGCATTGGCTTAAACTCACCAAGTTTGAAGTAAAAAGCAGATTCAGTTAAACCATAGAAGGTTGTTAGTGCTCCATGTATTCTTTTATGTTCAACTGCATTAATTAAGCCAGCTCTTTCAAGTTTTCGTATATGATAGTACACTTTTTGCTCATGAACCTTCAATTTTTTCGCAATTTCAATAGGATAAGCAGGCTTTTCCTTTAGAATTTTAAGTATCTCATTACTAAGCTCAGAAGCTAGAGTTTTGAGTTGCTCTCGCTTTATTTCAATAGTAGGTAAAGATAAGATTTCATTCTTTTTTTGCTGAATTATGTAGTCTGTAGCCATTATAACTTCCTTTTTAATAGTTCTAAAGTTTTTTTAGAAGTCGTTTAATAAAAGCATTTCTTTAGTAGACTCAACATGTGTGGCATCATAGGATATTTTGGAACGCGAAGCGCACCACCACTTCTTGTAAAAGCCTTGAAAACACTAGAATATAGAGGTTATGATTCTTGGGGTATTGCTATAAAACACGGAAAAGAAATAAAATTGCATAAAAAAGTAGGAAAAATTGGTGAAGAAACTAAAGTTCCTTTTGCTGGTGTTGAAACAACAATTGGAATTGGCCATACAAGATGGGCAACTCATGGTTCAGTAACAGATGCTAATGCTCACCCACATTTTTCAACAGATGAAAAGGTTGCTGTTGTTCATAATGGCGTTGTTGAAAATTATCAGGAAATAAGAGAAAATCTTCAGAAGCAAGGCTTCAAATTCAGGTCAGATACAGATACAGAGGTTATACCGCTTCTAATTGAGAATTACATGAAAAAAGGTCTAACTTTGTATGATGCTTTTAAATTAACTCTAAAAGACCTTGTTGGAAGATATGCTATTGTTGTTTTATGTGCTGAAAGTAATGAAATTATCGCTGCAAGAAATGGCTCACCACTTGTTGTTGGACAAGGGTATAATGAAACATTTATTGCGTCAGATATGCCTGCTTTTTTAGACCATACAAAGAAAGTTATTTACTTAAAAGATCATGATATTGTTAGAATTACTTCTTCTGAAACTACAATTTTTAATCTTGAAGATAATATGCTTGTAAAACGAGAAGTTGATACAATAGAATGGGATGCTGAGCAAGCAAAAAAAGGCGATTTTAAGCATTTTATGATTAAAGAAATCCTTGAGCAAGTTGAAGTTGTTGAACGAACATTATCTCGAGATATGACTGAAATTGAAGATTTTGCTAAGGAAATAAAAAGTGCTGATAAAGTTCTAATGGTTGCGTGTGGAACAGCCTCTTACGCTTGCATGGCTGCAAGTTACATATTCGCTAAGGTCGCCAAGATAAGTGCTAATGTTATTAGCGGAGCAGAATTCAAGTATTTTGCAGATTTCATTACTCCTAAAACAGTAGTTATCGCTGTCTCTCAATCAGGTGAGACAGCTGATGTTCTAGAATCAATTCAAGCAGCAAAAGAAAAGGGAGCTAAGATACTCGCTGTTATTAATGTCCGAGGGTCAACAATAACAAGAGCGTCAGATAAAGTTGTTATAACTCAAGCTGGCCCAGAGATTTGTGTGCTTTCAACAAAAGCATATACTGCTCAGGTTCTTGTTCTAAGTTTAATTGCACATGCTGTTGCAGGTACTCTGAAAGAAGGTACAGAAAATGCTAAAGATTTAATTAAGAATTTGTATAATTTAACTTCAAAAAGCATGAGAGATTATATCCAACAACTAGCTGAGAGATTAAGATATTCTCAACATCTTTTCTTAATTGGAAGGAATCTTCAGTATCCAACAGCAATTGAATCTGCTTTGAAAATTAAAGAAGTTTCATATATTCATGCAGAAGCTTTTGCTGGCGGAGATTTGAAGCATGGAACAATAGCACTAATTGAGTATGGAACACCTTGCATTGTTTTTACATCAGAAGATACAGAGCAAGAAGTTCTAATTAATGCTGCTGAAGTCAAAGCCAGAGGGGGTTATATCATCGGAGTAGGACCAAATAACAACGAGTTGTTTGATTTCTATGTCAAAGTCAGGGAAGCAGATGAGTTTAACTCAATTTGTCAGGTTATTCCAATGCAGATTCTAGCTTATCAGTTAGCTTTACTTCGTGGGAAAGACCCAGATAAGCCAAGAAATCTAGCAAAAAGTGTGGTTGTAAAATGAACATGCAAGTTTTTAAACCAAATGATGTTCGGGGAGTTTACCCAGTTGAGTTAGACGAGTCTTTTGCATATGGTTTAGGCAGAGCAATTGCAACTGTTTGGCCCGGAAAGATTGTAGTTGGCGGAGATGGAAGAATTAGCACACCAGCTTTAAGAAAAAGTTTGATAAATGGATTAGTTGATTCTGGTGCTGAAGTAATTGATCTCAGATTAACACCAACACCAATGGTTTGTTTTGCAGTAAGACATTTAGAAGCAGATTTAGGAATTAATATTACTGCGTCTCACAATCCACCAGAATATAATGGATTCAAATTTTTAGATTCTAAAGGAAGAGCATTCAATACTTTTGATGAGCTTAAGAAGACACTTGATTCTTCTAATTTCAAGAACAATTGCGGTAATCTAGAAGAAATAGATCTTAAAAAAGAATATGTAGATTATCTAACTTCTAAAATCAAAACTAAACTAAACTTCAAAATTGTTGCTGATTTTGGAAATGCTGTACCTGGAATTATTTTCCCCGCTGTTTTTGAGAAAGTGGGACTCAAAGTTATTCCTCTTTTCGCAGAACTAGATGGAGATTTTCCAAACCATCTTCCAAATCCAGAAAGTGAAAAATATCTCCAAGATGTTATGGCGAAAGTAAAAGAAGAAAAAGCTGACTTTGGTGTTTCATTTGATGGAGATGGAGATAGAGTTGCTGTAATTAATTCTAATGGTGAAATAATCCCCTCAGAGCTGTCATTTGCTGCACTAATTCATTCTAAAAAAGGAAAATATGTTCAAGATAGTTTGATTTCCAGAAAGATTCGCGATTTTGTAAATGAAAGAGGTAGTGAACTTACTATTTGTCGTGTTGGACATACTTTTGTTATACAAAAGATGAAAGAAACAGACTCAGATATTGGTGGAGAGTTATCTGGACATTTCTACTTCAAAGAGATTGAGTATGTCGATGATGCTTGTTTTGCAACTTTAAAGATTTTGGAAGCTATTACAAAAATATCTCTAAAAGATCTTGCTACGAGATTACCAAAATATTATTCAAATATATCACGTGATAATCGAATTACCTTTCATGGAGATAAGGAAGCATATATAGAGAAACTAGCTAAACAATTCAAGGACCAAGGTTTTGAAACAGACCGCCTTGACGGAGTTCGTATTCTTATGCCCAGGGGTGGGTGGTTGCTGGTTAGAGCTAGTAATACAGAACCAGTTTTAATCTATAGTTATGAATCATCAGACAAAGCAGAATTCGAAGAACTTAAAACAATTATGGATAATATATTAGTTGAGGTAAAAAATGCAGGAAATTGAAATACTTGGTAGAGGTGGACAAGGTGCAGTTACAACTGCATATATTCTAGCTGAAGCTATATTCCTAGAAGGAAAGTTCTCACAAGCTTTTCCATTTTTTGGAGTAGAAAGGCAAGGATCACCTGTTTTTGGTTATGTTCGAATCTCAGATAAAAACAGCTTCCCAATCCAGCATGTTTACAAACCAGAGATTTCTGTTGTTTTTGAGAAGTCACTTATAAAACTTGCTAAGGGAAAAAGACTAATCAGTAGTCCTAAGACTGTGGATGCTCAGAAGATTGCAATAGAAACCATTGGTAAGCCAGTATTTGGTACAGTATTACTAGGTGCTCTAGTTAAGAGCACAAAAGTTTGTAAACCTAAATCAGTTGAAAAAGCAATAAAGAAAATGTTTGATTGCAAAGAAACAGCTGACAAGAATATCAAAGCATTTAGGAGAGGTTATGATGAAACAACTAATTGAAGGTAGTCATGCAGTAGCTGAAATGGTTAGGTTATGTGGACCAAAAGTTATTGCTGCATTTCCAATTACACCACAAACTCATATTGTAGAAAAACTTGCAGAGATAGTTGCACAAAAGAAACTTGATGCACAGTTTATAAATGTTGAATCAGAGTTTTCAGCAATCTCAGTTATACTTGGAGCTCAAGCTGCAGGTGTTAGAACATTCACAGCAACTGCATCTCAAGGCTTAGCTTTGATGCATGAAGTTTTACATGCAACATCTGGATTAAGAATGCCACTAGTAATGGTTGTTGCTAATCGAGCACTCTCAGCTCCTATTAATATTTGGGGAGATCAATCAGATTCAGTTGCACAAAGAGATACTGGTTGGATACAGCTTTATGCAGAATCTATTCAAGAAGCAGCTGATTTAATTCCACAAGCTTACAAGATTGCAGAGAAAGCTCAGCTACCTGTTATGGTTTGCATGGACGGGTATTATTTAACTCACACAAAAGAAGTTGCAGATATACCAACTTCTTTGAAAGGATTTTTAGGAAATTACAAACCAAAAATAGTTCTTGATCCAAAGAAACCAATTACAATTGGTCCACTTGCTAATCCAGATTATTTCCAGGAAATCAAGAAAGAACAAGATAAAGCATTAAGAGATTCAGATAAGATTGTTAGCAAAGTTGCAAAAGAATATTCAACTAAATTCAAACGAAAGCAAACTGGATTAGTTGAAGGTTACAAACTCAAAGATGCTGAATATGTTTTTGTTTCAATGGGTTCAATAATCACAAATGCAAAACTTGTTGTTGACCAACTAAGAAAAGAAGGAGACAAAGTTGGAATTCTAAAGATTGGTTGTTTTAGACCATTCCCTGCAAAAGAAATTAAAAAAGCTCTTTCTGGAAAACAAGTTGCTGTTTTTGAAAAAGAAAGCTACAGAGCACTTTATTCAGAAGTCAAAGCAAGTGTTCCAGATGCAAAAATAGTAAGTTATGTCGGTGGACTTGGTGGAAGAGATATTACAGTAAATCATGTTAGAACAATGTTCAACTTAGAAAAGAAAAAGGATGGTGATGAGTTATGGGTGGCTTAAAGACTGGACATAATACTTGTGTAGGATGTGGCGCAGCAGTAATAACTCACATGATGTTAGCTGCAGTAGAAGAAAAAGTAGGTAAAGATTACATTATAGTTGGAACAACAGGATGCATGGAAGTTACAACTGCAATTTATCCGAAGACCTTCTGGAAAGCACCATATATCCACGTAGTTTTTGAAAACTCACCAGCTGTTGCAACAGGAGTTGCTGCAGCAATTAAAGCTCAGAAAAAGAAAACAAAAGTAATTGTTCTTGCAGGTGATGGTGGAACTTATGATATTGGTTTTGGCGCTTTATCTGGAATGCTGGAAAGAGGAGATAATGTAACTTACATTTGTTATGATAATGGAGCTTACATGAACACTGGAATTCAAAGAAGTTCTGCAACACCAAAAGGTGCTTGGACAACAACTTCTCCCGCTGGAAAAGGCCAGAAAAAGAAAGATATCCTATCAATTGTTGCTGCACATAATATTCCTTATGTTGCTTCTGCAAGTTTAGCAAATCCTGCTGATTTCAAAAGAAAAATTCAGAAAGCTCTTGATAATCAACCAAGTTTTGTTGTAGTTGATGCTCCTTGCCCTCCAGGATGGGGGTACAAGCCAGGAAAAACAATGGAACTAGCAAGATTAGCTGTAGAAACAGGTGTCTGGCCTGTTCTTGAAATTGAGAACGGCAAGAGGATTGTTAATATAAAGCCAACTAAGAAACCTAGTGAATACTTTAAAACACAAAAGAGGTTTTCAAAACGATGTTAACTAGAGAAAAATTATTAGAAAAGCTGAAGAAGACTGTGTTGAAGACACAAATAATAATTGAAGCTTTTGAGGATGTTGATAGAGCAGATTTTGTTTTACCAGAACATAAAAAGAACGCCTATATTGATGAACCACTTCCAATTCTTGCTGAACAAACAATTTCACAACCAACAACTGTTGCTATAATGACTGAAATATTAAAGCCAGCAATCGGAATGAAAATACTTGAAGTTGGAACAGGGTCTGGTTATCAAACAGCGATTTTAGCTGAGGTTGTTGGAAAAAAAGGAAAAATATACACTCTTGAACGAATCCCTGAACTTTTTGAATTTGCAAAGAAAAATTTAGAAGAATATGAAAACATTGAAAACTTTTATGGAAATGGTGTAGATGGTTTCCCTTCTTGGGCACCATATGATAGAATTATAGTTACTGCAGATGCAACTGAAGTTTCAGATTACTTACTTTATCAGCTTAAGCCAGAAGGAATATTAATTATTCCTGTAAACGGAGAATTGATGAAAATAGAAAAAACAGAATGGGGAGATAAGAAAGAGACACCAATGGGTAACTTTAGTTTTGTTCCGCTGGTTAAGGACTAGAAATTTTTATTAAGGACTAACGAGGTAAATTAGTATGAAGATTGATTTTGCAGGAGAAAAGATTTCTGATGCTGATAAGGCATATATTGAAAAAACAATTGCGAAGACTCATGAAGCTGAGCAGATTAAGCAAATAAAAATACACATTAAAGAGTATGAAAAGTCAGGTTTGCGTGGTAAATATGATATTCATGTTGAAGTTATGACTGCGATAGGTATTTTTCACTCAGAAGGTGTTTCTTGGCTTTTCCGTCTAGCTGTTAAGCAAGCAATAGGCCGAATTGCTAGTCAGCTTAGAAAGAAAATACGAAAAGAAGATAAGATATCTCTATTGAAAAGACTGGCAAAAATCAAGGATATTATGCCGAGACTAAAATGAAAAAACAAATCTATATGGGTGGGTTTCTTGCAATGCTTCTTGCTATCGCTATAACCTTCTATTTTCAAATAAAAACTATGTCTGAGGGAAACGCTTATCAATGGTATTTTTTAGGTATTATTGTATTAGTTGGATTAGCTAGCTACTACTTTAGCAAAAAAATGAGACAAGAACATTGGTTCATTAAACAGAGCAAAAAATGAAAATAATATTGATGGGTGCACCAGGTGCAGGAAAAGGAACTTATGCTGCTCGTTTAACAAAAATTCTTAAAATTCCAACTATTTCTTTAGGTGATGTTTTTAGAGTTGAAATAAAAAAAGGTACTTCTTTTGGAAAGAAAGTTCAGAAATACATGGATGCTGGACAACTTGTTCCAGATGATATTTCTACTGCTTCTTTGAAAAAAGAACTTGCTAAACCAAAATATAAGAAAGGTTTCATGTTAGATGCTTTCCCTCGAACACTTCCACAAGCAAAAGAACTTGAAAACATTACTGAGATTGATCGTGTTCTTTACTTTTCTGTTACACTTAAAACAATTTTAACTAGAACAAGTACACGAATTATTTGTAAGAACTGCGGAGAAATTTTTAATCTAAAAACAGTTACACCAAAAAAAGAAGGTATCTGCGATGCGTGTGGAACTGAATTGATTACTCGTGATGATGAGCAAAGAAAAGTTGTTGAAAAACG
>JAFCCX010000009.1 GCA_017609995.1 Candidatus Pacearchaeota archaeon
AGCGCTCCTTACCTATACTGGATCCAGTAATAGTTACAATAGGATCATCTTTTTTTTCACAATTAACATTAATATCTATTGAATCTAAGTTTCGCGGAATATCTGCAAAGACTCTATCTAATAAACTTTCTATATGCCACTCTCCGTGGTAGGGTCGTACAGTCATATCCATTCCCATACGTGACTATCAATACAAAGCTTTATAAGAACTTTCAAATAAGGAAAGCTTTAAAAACCAAATTTTGACTATGGCGCTGAGCTAATATTTCTTGGTTTTTTAACTATTGCGTGCGCAAATAATCTAAATGCCAGACGTTCTTCACCAGCATATTTTCCACTGTCTTTTTTAAATATAAATGGAACTCCCAAAGGTGAGTTACAATCAGAACAATCCCAAGCAGATAGTTCTTCTAGACTTTTATCTTCTAATCTAGTTAAATTATCTGGAAAAAAGATTCTATCTAGATAAACATATTTTAATTCGCCAGGACCATCTTTCTGATAGATTGCAACACGAGATTCACATTGTTCACAATGTAAATCTAATAATCGTGAATGACCTCCGCGATGTTCTCGATATTGATCGTTTTTTAATTGAAAGCTCATAAAAAACCTTTAAAAAGGGCATTTATAACGCTTATGATATAGCCCTGTGGTGTAGTGGCCAATCATTGCTGGTTCTGGGCCGGCAGACCTAGGTTCGAATCCTGGCAGGGCTACTTCGAGCAAATTAAATATTTGCGTGGCCAAGAAAATTGAAAATTTTCTCTGGTCTTCAAAAACTATATATTACATCAAACAGTTCTAATATTATGAGAAAAGCACTAGCAGTTCTTGTTCTTCTGACACTCTTTGTAGCAGTAAGTGCAGAAACTTATGCTGCGTTAAATGAAAATGATGTTGTTGAGCAAGACGGCTGGATTATTAAAGTAAAAGCAATCTACCAGACTCAAGCATATATTGGGGTTATGAGTCCAATTGATGATGAAAAAACCAAATTTATTGGTATTGGTTCAGCATATCTGATACATGGCGTTCGAGTTAATGTTTCTCAAATTGGTTATGCTCAAGATAATGAATTAAGAGCTGTATCATTAATAGTAACAACTCAAGCGGAACATGAATGTGAAGATGATTCTGAATGTGATTCAGGCGATGCTTGTATAATTGTAGAATGCTCTGGCTGGCCTAGAAAATGTAATTATAATAACACTGACGAGATTACAACCTGTATTCATGATGATGGGTGCTGCCCTGGAACTTTTTGCGGTTCAAGAGATAATGACTGTCATACTGAATGTCTTAAAAATTCTCAATGTAATGATGATAATTCTAGTACAATTGACAGGTGTAACTTAGATGATAATTTATGCGAATATACTGTTATAACCGATTGTACTTCTGGTGATGATTTTTGCCCAGATACTTGCATATATGGTTACGCCTCAGCACAATACTTAGACAATGATTGCAATGCAGACAATGAATGTAATTCTCATTCTCAATGTAATGATGCATCTGTAAGTACAATTGATCTCTGCACAGCAAATGACACTACTGATATCAAGAAGTGTGTCTACCTTCCAAATCCAGAATACTTTGCTCCAGATGTGGAGGACGAAGATGAAGAAATATCAACGAATGTAGAAAGATTTGCACAAACTTGCACTACAATTGGGGAAGTAAAAACAATCGGCTCGAAAACAAAATATTGTGCACAAGATAAAACTTGGTCATTACTGAAATCAGAAGGTGTTTTCTGTGAAGAAGGTTATGAGTGTGTAAGCGAGATTTGTGCAGGAACTTGTCAGAAAGAATTAACAACAGCTTTACTTCAAGACAATGCTCTATTAATCGTTGCAATTGTAATAATTGGTGTTATTGGCGTCTATTTTCTAGCTATTAAGAAAGTGTTAGAATAGTATAATAATCTTTAAAAGGGGAAGTTTCTAAGCAAAATTAAGAGGTAATATTATGCCAATTGTAGGAAGTCAAATAACAAGTATCGCTGGAACTCGCGGTGAAAGAAGTAAAGAAGAAATAAAGATAAATACAAATGCTGAATTGAAGAACGTTTCTAAACGAGAACTTAAGATTGGTGGGAAAAAGCAAACTGTAGTCAATATTGATTTCATATTTAGCGTAACATATGGTGAAAAATTCGGAAAAATTGATATTAGCGGATCATTACTTTATGATTCTGATAAGAAAGAGATTGATGAAGTTATTAAAGGTTGGAAGAAAAACAAGAAGCTACCTGAAGAAACTACTGTCAAAGTAATGAATGCAATAATTGAACTTGGTCTTGTACAATCTGTTCCAATCTCTGTATCTCTACAATTACCACCACCACTAAGATTCCCAAGAGTAAGAGTACAAGAATAAAGGTTAAGCTTTTATTTCTTATTATTCTTTTTATTTTATGGAAGAAGAGCAGATAGAAGAACAAGAAGAGCGAAAAAAGAGCCCGATTTGGATTCTAGCAGGAGTTTTCATACTTTTAATGTTCGTACTTAGCATAATTCCTTTCTGGGCAATCAGAGCTGATCCTTCACCATCTTATATTCCAACACTCTCAGAAGTTGTTCCAGATGATCTGACTTACAATGTCATTGTAAGCGATGATTTTCGTCATTACATTATTCTCGATCCAGAGATAAAAACAATAGCTGATAATATTGTAGTTAAGGCTTGCAACTCGGGAGAAACAGTTTGTCATGCTAAGGCACTATTTTACTTTGTCAGAGATGAATTTGAATATGTATCTGACCCAACAAAATTTGAGCTAATAAAAACACCAAAACAGAGCTTAGTTAATCAGGGTGGAGATTGCGATGATGCCTCTGTTCTGCTAGCAACAATGTTAGAATCAATAGGTATCAGCACTAGATTGGTTTTTGTTCCAGGACATGTTTATGTTGAAGCTTGGATTCCAACTGCTCCAAATCGATACAAATCAGATGATAGCTGGGTTCCAATGGATGGAACTTGCAGCTCATGTGAATTTGGAGAAATCCATTGGAGCTATTCAGACGACCAAAAGAGAACTTTAATAGTATGAAAACAATTCTGAAAATTCCTTTTGAATCAGGAAACCCAACAGGTAAGAAAGGTCCTGCAGAAGCACCTGACCTTATTGCTAAGAACTTAAAAGGTAATAAAATTGATGTTCCAGTTAGCTCAGATTTTGAAAGTAGCTCAAAGAACATATACAATGCATCTTTGAAAGAATGGAAAGCTGGAAACAAAGTCTTAGCTCTTGGCGGCGACCATTCAATCACATATTCTCTTGTCAAGGCTGCTTCAAAGGTCTACAAAGACCTGGCTATGATTTACTTTGATGCTCATCTAGATTGTGAGGATGATTTTCTTCCCCCTTCTCATGAAGATATCATCCCAGCAATTGTTAAAGAGAAGTTAGTCAAACCTAAAAATATTCTAATGGTTGGTGTCAGAAAGACATGGAAAAAAGAAGAAAAGTTTGTAGCTAAACACAATATCAAAGTTCTAAGAATGGATGCTGACTTTTCTTCAGAGATTAGAAATTTCATCAAAGACAAAAAGAACATATACATCTCAGTTGACATTGATGTTGTTGATCCACAAGATGCTCCTGGCACAAATTATCCTGAGAAACAGGGTCTGAAGAAAACAGAATTATTTGCACTATTGAAACTAATTAGTAGTTTTAACAGAAGTATAGGTTTTGACATCTGTGAAGTGTCTCCGCATAGCGATTTGCAAAATAAAACTGTTCGGTTGGCTTCGTCTGCAGCTAGCGTTTTTTAACTGTTCGGTTACAACTTTCGAAAACTATTTATATGTTATGTTATCTAAATTATAACAGACAATTCGGAGGTCTAAATATGGCAAATTGGCTAAAGAAACCACAAGGATTTTCAATATTTTTAAGGGAGAAACCCATAGAACTGTTAATGTGTTTGATGAGCAGAAACAGACCTAAATACCCATCTTTGCTAGCAAAGGAAGCAAAGTGTACTTATTCTCATACTGTTCATTTACTCCAGCGAATGGAGAAAGCTGGTCTCGTAAAGTTTGAGAAAAAAGGACGACTAAAATTAGTTGGCCTCACAAAGAAAGGTGAACAAGTCTCAGATCTTTTCGAGCAAGTTGGTAGAACTCTAGTTTAGAGTTCTAATTTTCTTTATTTTTCTATTATTTTCCCCTTTAGAAACCCTTAAATAGCTTTATTTCCCCTTCAGGACTAGGTGAATTAACATGGTTGAAGCTTATTGTGTTAAATGTAAAGCAAAGAGAGAGATGAAAAATCCTACAGCTGTTACAATGAAGAACGGAAGAAAAGCAACAAAGGGTACATGCCCAACTTGCGGTTGTGGAATGTATAGAATCGGCGGATAAATCCGTCATCTTCTTTTATTTTTATTCTGAATCGCCATTGATACGATTATCTATAATTCCAACAGCTTTCAGAATCTTTGAGACAACCTTCGCTTCTAAGAAATCATCTAGCTTATTCATTCTTTCAAAAAGACCACAGCCACCAATAAGCATCAAACTATAGAACATAGGCGTAGATAACTGGAATCCGTTAGTATAGCCATAAGATCCGCTTTTAGTTATTAATATTTCAAGAACAAAATCTATAACAAAAATAATCACCGCAAAGAAAATAACAGGTTCTCTATGTTCTGGCTTCACATTAAGTAAGCCCCACAGACCAATTGGAATAGCTATTAGGACAACATCATTCCATTGGCCATACATGAATAAGTTATGTAAGAAGATTGTAACTAAAGCTAACATAGAAATGTATAACAAATAATTTGATTTCAAAGGAAGTCTCTGTTTTACTTTATGAGCATTTGCATAAACTATAACTCCAACAAATCCAACTGAAAAGAAGAGTATCATCAACTCAATTGGAACATGACCAAACAAAAACCAAAGAGAGTTGTTGTATTTCCAAAAGCCATTTGTTGTTCCAAGATATTCTACAATCAAATCAAGTCCTGCAATAAGGAATCCAATTATCCCTGCTTTAAGAAACAAAGTCCATTCTTTACTATAAATTAAATAACTAAGAACTATGACTGTACATACACCTGCAAAAAGTGAGAGTGCAAGTAAATAATCCATATTAGCTCAAAGACTGAAACCTATTTAACACTTGCGCCATCTAACTTGGCTGCATACTCTCTTAGTCTCACTATTGCTTGTTTTATCACAAATGGTTCAATGAAATTCTGAACAACAGGCAGAACTTTTTCACAAATCTTGTAGCCGTCCATTGTTTTTTCAACAAGTTTGAAGTCTCTTAATCTTCTAAGTTGTCTTCGAATATTTGGTGGAGATGCACCTTTCTTTCCTTTTAGTTCGAGAAGTATTTGGTGAACTTCGTAGCTCCGTGTAGCGTTTTTTCTCAAGAGTTGAAATATATCTACTATAATATCTCTACTTTCTCCAGGCTGTAAAAGGCCTACGGAAAGCAAGAATTTCCTAGGTAGCTCCTCCGTACTCATGTTTTGTGGGCTTTCATATCTCCGTAAGGTGATTTCTTGTAGGGGAATGTCCTTTAAAGTTTTCATATATAGCCTCCGTATAGCGTTTTTCAGTAAGGGCATTTCTTTGCAGTATGGCAAAGATAATATATTCTTTACAGTATTGCAAGGAATATTCTTTGCAGGCTCTATTGTTGTACATATTGCAAATATTATCTATACTTTTTTAGGTTGATTTACTAAGAGATCTAAGGCATATAAAACTTTTGATAAATGATTAAAAGTTTTAATAGCTTATTTACTATATTGCAAAGATATATACACCAAAATCTAAACTTTTTTAATTCCTTGTTTCCATATAAATACATGTTAGAAAATATCCTGCGAAAGCCAGGAGTATTCTTTATTGCTGCTGGAAGCGGTGGTGCTGCTATTCTATCTATACCAGCTATACCTATGACCCTAAGAGTTATTGGTTATCTTTCATCTGCATCCATGATTGTCTATGGATACCTCTTTAACAAGCATGTTTCTGCCTATGAAACACCTTATGACCCCATCTATGAGCATAAAAGAGCAGTAGAAACACTGAGTTATACAGGTGAACATGAGTAACTTCGCTTAAGACACATTATGCGCACTTAACTATATCTACAAACACACACGATTGTATCTCTTGATGAACACTTCCATTGCTTATAGGAATATCCTTCTGCTTGACATTGATTAGAACATTCCATCTCTACAAAACCTGTTGTAAATGCTCCTACTAATCCAGTTGTTATAGACCTACAATCTCCAACACCAGTATCTATTTCTTTATCAATACATCCAGAAACTAAAATTACTGCGATTAAAGAAAGTGATATTATAATCAATTTTTTCATAATTAATTTAAACCCTAAGAATTATTAATTCTTTCGATTATTCCTTGCAATACTGCAAATAACTAGCTATATGTTTGCAATATGGAAGATAACTACCTCTTACGCAAAAAATTCAGGCTCTAAAAATAGGCTCTCAGTATAGCGTTTTTATAGAATACACGCTTACGAGAGAGTTAAATAAGCTTTACGTATAGCGTTTTTACTATAAGCACAGCTAAAGTGAGATTAAGCAAATCAGATAGTATAGCCTATGTATAGTGTTTTTTAAGCATAAAGTGAGAGTTCAGAGCCGCATAACTGCACTTATACGCACTTTTCGAAGAATTTTTAAGACTTGCTTACTAAATCAAATTATGAGTTGGGATAAAGTTTTAGAGAGTTTTAAAATAGATGAATGGTATAAAGTATTTGTTTATGTTGGAATGATTGGCACTATCTTAAGTATATTCTTTCCAGTCAAAGTATATTCTAATCAAACTATTCTTTTTCTCATGTTTGGTTTACTTCTTATTGGCGTAGGAGAATGGACAAATTATTACTGGAAGTCATGGATTAAGGAAGCTAATGTTTTTACTGGAGACGCTGCTCTTATGAAAGCAAAAATACGGAAACCAACTATAATTGGCATTTTACTCATCTTCTTTGGAATATGTCTGATAGTTATGGCTATACTCCAGATTTTGAATATTAATCCTTTCTAACTCCCAAAAATTAAACTTGATTTACTCAATTTCATTATATATTGAATCTAGTGCAATATTGCATTCCGTGTATAATCTAATTAAGAAGCGTTTAATTGAATTTAGATAAATTTTTATATTAAAGCATATTACTTTAAGATATGCAAATGATTACATTAACCAACGAACAAAAGTTGGTTTTGTTTGATTTTTTAGGTTATAAAGTAAAAAATAATATACTCGTATTGAAAAAGACCGATAAACAACAGATATGTCCTTACACGAAAGAACCTGTTAGATTTAATGAAGCTTCAGTAATGCCAGGTTCAACAGTAATTTTCAATACAAACGCGCTTACTCTGGCAGAATATTTTTCAGAACATGTTGATAATGGAGGTAAAATATGCCAGAGCTTGAACTCGACGTAAATAAAGTTCTAGCACATTTCATAGATATTAAAAGTAAAGATGGTAAAGCTAATTTTCTTAAGTGGTGGAACGATAATAAATTTAAGAAAGAATTTGGATTTCCAGCAAGTGAGTTTAGAATAATTGCTATTGAAATTGGAAAGATAGGTAAAAGAGTACTATTTAAACAATTAAAAGATTGTATTGATAAGAATCATTGGTCATTAAACTTTATTAAAGTGGGGATTTGTATTTCTGAACTCAGTGATAAAGGTGAACGAGATAAAGTAACATCTATACGTAATCGCATCTACAAAAATAAGGGATGGAAAGAACTAAACATTGTAAATATGGGTAGCACTGGAGCAATAAAGGGAATTTTGAATTACTTAACTAATTTAAGATTAAAAGAGTATTCACAAGAATCGATAACAAAGGAATTTGAAAGAATTATTGAAGAATGGGAAAAAATAACTGTCTTTGTAAGTAACGAATCAAACAAAGACGAGGTTAAATTACGAGTTAAGGAGAAAGTAGTTGCTAACCCTCCGCTTTTTTTTGTTTTTTCATATGGTTCTGAAGCAAATCATCATGCGTACTACGCTATCGCTGAATTAAATATTGAACAAATTTTTCAATCAAAATATATCTGGGATACATGGCCCCGATTTGATAGTGTTGGAACTAAAATATATATGTGGACGTTTGACGCTATAAAAGCTTAAAGTTTCTCTGAAGTGCGTATAATCATCATTAAACGTTCATTTGTAGCAGTTTTCTTATGTAATAAAAAAGAAAAAGAGGGTAGTTAGCAAACAACCACGCCCATGTATTTATGATTATTGTTCTCATCAGATTCTAAAACAGTTCCATAGTAATCGACAGTAGCCCAGACAGCATAAGCAGTTTGTTGTTCTAATTGCGTATCAATACAATATACCATAGTACTTTCACCAGACTCGAGAGGTTCTGTATATGCATCACAATATATATTTCCGCCACCATCATTAATTTGTAGTTGAGTAACTGATGCTGACGCTGAGGTATGTCCAATATTTTCCACTTCTACTTCTATGTAACACCAAGGGTCGTGCTCACCTAAATGATAGTCTGTCTCATCTCCTGGAGCTAAATCTGGATATATGTTTGGTGAAGAACCTGTACCTGTTCCAACACCCCAATCAGGGTACCAAGAAGCAATAGATGTATGTTCTGCAAGATTACATTGCTCTTCAGTCTGTGTAGCAGCGTTACAGCTTGCATCAATAGAGTACAATCCAGAACTGTCTGGATAGAAGAAATTGTTTCTGAAGAACATAATCCTACTTCCATCAGGAGACCACGTTGGATGTGTAGAACCTCTGTTAATATCTGTATTTGATGTAACTTGTCTATGATTATTTCCATTTGGGTCAATCACGTGAATCTGTGCATTAATCATATAGCCACCATTATCTGTATATGTAATCCAATTGCCATCAGGAGACCACTCTGGCCATCGTTCACTTGTTATTTCATCATCGAATGTTATTCGAGTAATTCCTTGTCCACTACCAACCGTCCTATCTGCATCTATTACATACAAATCCGCAAACAGCAGCATATTGCCTTCATCTTCATTTACATATCTAAAAGACCATCTAGCAACAAGTTGTTCGCCGTCAGGAGACCACTCAACACCTTCCCAATCTCCGCAGACAAGAGCTTCTTTATTAGCTCCATTACTATCCATTAACCAGATTGCGCTCCAACGACCAGGATCTGTAGGGCAATCATCTGTAATCGCTTCAGAATGATATGCAATCTTTTCGCCATCATGAGACCATGCTGGCCAAGCATCAGGAACTTCGTTATTTGTCAACTGAGTCATAATTGGATTATATGGATCATAGATATTTACACTAAATATTTCGCTCGTATCTGAATGACCTCCCCAATCACCAGTCATATAAACAAATTCGTCTTTGCTTTGATGCCATGTTGGATAAGTACCATAGGCATTTGGTATTACTAGTG
>JAFCCX010000010.1 GCA_017609995.1 Candidatus Pacearchaeota archaeon
CTGTTCCAGAAGGAGTTATTCCAGATGCGCAAGTATAAACTTTCTCTCTAGGAAAATCTTTTACAATTTGTCGAGCAATCTGATCAGCCCAATACATACTTTGCATTTTATTCTTTCTCATAGATTTTATTTAAATGTTTCATCTTGCAACTATCATAGTTGAAGTAAGATTTACTCCTTCAATTTTTCTGACTACCTCAGTCATGAAATGGTCAAGTTCTTCTGGACTGCTTAGATTTATCAAAGCAATCATATCCCACTCACCAAAAAGCTCATGTACGAGCTCAGTCTGTTCTATGGCCAATATTTCATCGTAAACATTCCTTTCTGCGCCAGTATCCACTTTAATTAAAACAAATGCTGCTAATGTCATCTTAGAAACCCCTTATTTGGGACACTCACCTAAGTGAGCGTTTTTGATCAAACTTTTTTGCCGATTGACTGAAAAGTTTGCGATGGGCCCGACGGGATTTGAACCCGCGACACCCGGCTTAAAAGGCCGGTGCTCTAGCCAGGCTGAGCTACGAGCCCGAATATTTTCTCTTCTAACTAGGTTAGTAATCCAGTTAAAAGTATCACAGCTAGAAAGATTATTCCTGTAGTTTGGGACAATCACCAGTTGCCATGATAATGAGTTTGAAAAAGCGTTGTTTAAAAGGTTTGCGGATTATTTCCGTTTGCCTGCAACCTTGCTAGCCCAATTATATTTTCGCATTGTAGCTGTATCGCCGAAACCGCAAGAAGCACATTTTTTGTGCTGAGCATGGTAAGTATGTCTACCACATCGTCTACATCTGATGTGTGTTTTCTTTCCAGATTGTTTACCTTTTGCAGGTGTACCTTTTGTCATAATAAAATATCAAAATAAAGAGTTTAAAAACTTATTGTTTATGATCTATAACTTTGATGTGTGGTAAACATTGTCTTGTGAAATCAGCTAGAATATCATCTAAAACAGATTCATTTGATAATGGTTCAACAACTGCGCCGGTTGCAGTTCTTGATGTAGCTACATCTTGAGTTCTTTGTGTTAAAGACATATATCCGAAAACCATATCTCCAACACCTTTGACTTGATCAGCAGTTGGACTTTTAGTTAAAGACGGATCTATTTTAAAAGTTAAATATCTCTCAACCATATTATTACCTTAATAGTGTTACTTCTATCTAAATACTAAAACTTATATAAGTTTTGAATTTACGCTGGGCTTACAAACAGAATCATATCTCCTCTGATGAAAACTCTACCGAGTTTGCTGATTATTTTTCCTTCTTCTCGTTCCTCAGCTTCATCAAGGACAATATTGATGTGTATGTCAAAAGCTTTCAGGGTTCCTGAAAGTTGTCTTTTGTTTTTCAGCTCTACTAGAACTCTTTTGTTCTTTGCTTGATTTAACGCATCTAAGGGTCTTTCCATATTAAGTACCTCAATAAAAGGCAGTGATGTAGTGCTTATTTAAAGGTTGTTATAGTGAAGAAAAAGCGTTGTAACTTAGAAAAATCTTTTTACGTACATCTTCTTCAAGAGCGTTGATAAATCGTGCTAATCGTCTACCATCTGCTTCAAAATCATAAACTGCCAAACGATCAATTTCACTCATATCTTCTGGAAATTGGTCATTATGTTCAATTTGTAATAATCTAAGCTCAATAGTTGGATCTGGATTTGGAGTCATATCTTTTAACGCTTCATGTGCTACCATAATTGTCTTTATAGGAATACTTTCAGAAAATTGTCTAATTAAGTTATTAGCATATTGTTCTGGAAAATCTTTGTAACGATCATCTGTTGTAGGAAGAGTACCTGCTTTTAACACTGAATTAACTACTAGTTCCATAATAAAGTATAACTAGAAAATCTTATAAACTAAACGTTTCAGGTTTGAATATAGCCTTTCCGCTGACTAAGCTTAGGGAAGACAGGAGCGAAGCGACTCTGACAAGTCAGGAAAGGATAAAGCGGAAAAACAATGGGATTATTTCAAGGAAAGCCAAAGAGAAAAGCATCTGGCGGTAGATATTGGGCAGGTCGAAAGAAAAAAGCAAGAGAAATAGGACGATTTTCTCCAAATACAACTGTAGCAAAAGAAAATGAATCTCGAAAAATTAGAATTCGCGGCGGACATACAAAAGTCGCTCTTATTGGTGCAGGTGTTGCAAATATTATGATCAAAGGCAAAGCTAAGAAAGCTAAAATCGAGACAGTTGTCGAGAACAAGGCCAGCAGACATTTTGTGAGACAGAATGTTGTCTCAAAAGGCGCAATCATAAAAACAAGCGAAGGTCTCGCAAAAGTTACTTCTAGTCCATCCAAGGATGGAGTTGTTAACGCTATACTTTTGAAGAAGTAATTATTTGAATATAATGATTAAAGATCATAAACTAGGATTTAAGGTTATTCTTATTGTTACTATACTAGGTATAATTTTCTTAGAAGTGATGGCTTTTGTTTTTAATCCAAATAGACCTCTTTGGGAATTAATTAGAGATATATTTATGATGATTATTGGATTCCTTACAGGAAACTTAATTCGAAGAATAGGAAGATACATTCTGCCATCGTATAAACTTAATATTCTCTTCGGATTTTTATTTCTTGGCATTGGAGTAGTATTAACTTCAGTATTTAGATATGGTAGCGCTTTATTATCTTATGAAGAAACATATTATGGACTGGTAATGATTATACTCTGTATTAGTGGACTGATAATCATGCATAAAAGTTCAATACTGAATGAACTAACTGATTTTGGAACAAAAGTAGAGGCGACATATGCCGCCCATTAATTAGACATTTAGCAAAGCAGGTAGAACATATAAAAAGAAAACTACCAATAACATAGATGCTATTATAATGTCTTTTGCAATTGTTGTTAATCTTCGCATTTTAGCTTTTATCCTCCTTTCTACTAACTAAATAAAAATGAATGACAGAAATCTGTCTTAGTTTAAGGTGACTAACTAGTAATCAATAGAATTAATGCCATCAGTGAAAAAGTACTTATTGTTGCCATTCATAATTTATTTGTTTACAAGAGACTACTGTCCCTATACTGACTTAATTTTTGTTTTTGCTTATAAACATTATGGTCTTTTTTTGGAATAAAGATTAATCTTATAAACTGTTTACTCGTGAGTATAGTTCTTTGCAACAGTTACAACGCATATAAAGGTTTAGATGGTATACAAAACTACTCACGCACAGTATAGCGTTTTTTAGCAGCAATAATGAATAGAAACCTTTAAATACCGTGTGTAGCTACTCTTATAAAAATACCGATTTAGCCTAAATAGGTGAGGCGATTTCATATGGTTACAAAAACAAGAACTTCAAAAAAAAGTAAATTCATTCAAAAATGTCCTGAATGTAAGAGTATAAATCTGACAATTGACGAAAAAAGAGGAGAAGTCATTTGTAAAAGTTGCGGTCTTGTTATTGAAGAGAATGAGATTGATTTTGGCCAGGAATGGCGAGAGTTTTCAGGTGATGGCGAGTCAAAAAGACGAGCAGGTTCACCAATGAGTTTTGCAAAGCACGATATGGGTACAGGAACAGAAGTAGGTTCTGTATCTGAAGTTTATGGTCTAAAAGGTTCTGATAGACGAAAATTCATCAGAATGAGAAAATGGCATAATAGAAGCTCAACTTCTCTTGAGAGAAACCTAAAATACGCTTTAGTTGAGCTACGAAGAGTTTCTTCACTATTAAATGTGCCACCAGCAATTGAAGAGGAAGCAGCTAGAATTTACAGATTAGCTGTTACAAAAGGGCTGGTAAGAGGACGATCAATGGAATCTGTAGTTGTAGGAGCAATTTACATTTCTTCACGACTATTCAATTTACCAAGATCTCTAAATGAAGTCACAAATAAGACAAATACAAATAAAAGAGACGTAGGAAAAACTTATCGATTCATTGCACGAGAGCTTGGTATTAAATTACTACCTAGCGGACCAACAGATTACATTCCAAAATTCGCTAACAAGCTTAGTTTTAGTGCTGAAACACAAACAAAAGCTATTGAAATTCTAAAAACAGCTCAAGAGCAAGAGCTAACTAGTGGACGAGGTCCAACTGGATTAGCTGCAGCTGCTTTATATGTTGCTTCTTTAATCACAGGAGAAAAGAGAACACAGAGAGAAATCGCTGACGTAGTTGGCGTAACAGAAGTTACAATTAGAAACAGATACAAAGAAATGATTGAGAAACTCAACCTTGATAAAATGCTAGAGGAAGCTAAACTCAAGCTTGAAGGAGCTGAGTAAAATGGCAGACAAGGATATAGAAAAGATTCTTGATTCAATGCCAGGAAAAGCTAGAAGATTAACAAAACAGAAGTTAATTGAAGAGAATCTTATACAGCAACCAAATCACGGAGAATGGCATGTTAAATCTGTAGATGAAATGGTTCCAGGAGACGAATATGTTTTCTATGGTGATGGTAATAAAACAGTAGCAAGATTTGTTGAACCACAAGGTGACGAAGTTATAATTATTGAAAGAGACGCTGTTAAAATAGGCAGCCAACCAAGCAGACTTAGAGTTGTTCCAGAAGATTATGGTTTAAGACCATACTCTGATGGTAGCTGGAATTCTACAAATTATGTTGAAAAATCAAAAGGTTTAGGAGCTGAATAAAATGAATCATAGCTTAAGGACAAAAATGGATAATGAGACAAGAGACCATGATGATGCTTATGGTAAATTTCCTAAAGAACAAAAACCAGCAGACGGAATTGAAGAGATAGTTACAGAAGAAATGAAGTACGAGACTTTTGGTCTTGCTGAGCAACCATATCATGGTGAAAGACATATCCGAAATCCAAAAGATCTAATTAAAATGCGTAGTGAAGAAGTTAAGATATTCGTTAAAGGCAAAGTAGCTGCAATTGGAACTGTAGTTAATATCGGAAAAGATAGTTTTACAATAAAAACAGAAGACGGAGAGCTAATTGAAAGAAATTACAACAATACTGGTTTAGAGCCACTGAAAAATGGTCGATGGGTTGAGAATAATTGGGTAGCAATACACAAATCTGGATTCATGGACAGAGAAGACCGAGGAGCTTAATTCTTAAATCCGTGTTCAGCAAAATGAGTGCGAACAGCTTTGTTTTTCTTTAAGAAATCATCGAATTTTGGTATAGTTTTCCATTTGTTCTTTTTAGCTATCTTATGTAGGTCAAAATAGCCGATTTGAGAGCTTTTTGCTTCATTTTTGATGATTTCAAGCAGTTTTCTAGCTTCCCGACCGATTTCTTCCTTTTGAATAGATAGTTTATACATATCATTTACTAGTTTCTTGTTCCAGAGCTTGCCTAGCCAGAGAGGGCCTGCATAATCAAGTTTATGCTTGCATTTGCAGGATTTAGGTGCCATATTCAAAGATTTTACTGAATCTCGCCACAAACAACCAGGACAATACAGAATATAGCCAAAATTAGCTAAAATTTGGTCTGTTTTGCCTGCGCCAGTTGATTTTTGGAAATAGGCTCGCATGTAATGATTAGATGAATGACTGAAAATCGGTGTAAGAGCGACCTCATACTGTGCTGCAACCTCTTGAATCTTACGTATCATTATGCGAATTCCAATCTCTTTGCAGAACTCATTTCGTAATGGTTTGGCTCCGTATACTCTTTTACAAGCCTTCGGATAAGCGCCACACAGCAAGGATGTGTCTGTTGCTGTAACTCCTAAAACGCCATGAGGAGCTAATCTTTTAATTGATGAATCTAAGAAAGGAACTGGAGTTCCAAAAGGATCAATATCAATATAATCGTATGACGCTAATTGAGCTAGAAGAACATGTGCTGGCTTGCTCTCGATTTTCACATTCAATTTATTTAGCTTAGCATTTTTATTCATGAATTTTTCAGTTTTATAATCGTTGAGCGTAACAGCTGTTCCAGGAACCTCTTTTGCAATCCTAAGTCCTCGCACTCCAGAAGCAGCTAACAGGTCTAATACTCGTTTCTTTGGTTTTACAGATAAAAGAAGAACAGATAGATCTCGATTCAACTGCATAATTGGGTTGTAAAAAACCGCTGCCTTGCTATCCAATTGAATTTTTGGGATTTTTAGATGGATTTTTCCTTCATTTATATCCATTTTAATGTATTTTACAAGAAACTATATATATTTTTACCTTCTTAGTATATTTTACAAGCGATCGAAATGACCCCAAAGAAAATTCCATTTGAACCACAGATGTCTGTAATTTATATTAGAAAGAACTATGCAGCACCATATTTGAAATACAGATATGTTTATCTTAGAAAAAGCCAGGTGCGAACAGATAAAAAATTCAAAGAAGCAATGAAAGACATTACAAAAAACTGGCCTGACGGTACCTTTTATTTTAAACTTTCAACTGGTGAAGTTTTTGTTAGATTTGATGTGAAAAACGGAAAAATCAGAAAGATTCACAAAATTTCACCAACAACAGGAAGACCGTACCCTGTAAAAGATCTTATGAAAAGACGAGCTTAAGGTGTTGCACCTGTTTTTATTGGTTTCTTGAAAGAGTTTATTAAATCTAGAACATCCTCAAGAGAGCCTCTCTTTACTTCAGTTGTTTTTATACCAGTACCATCCCATCTGTCAGAAACATCTTTAACAGCTCTTGAACGTTTTTGTATTTCTAGTTTTTCAGCCATATTGACCTCGCCAATATTTCCTTTAGCAGTAGATTCATCGTTCTTATATTCAATAACTTTGGCTTCTGGTTTATTTAATTCTTCAACTAATTCAGAATCTTCATCCTCTGTTGAGACACCAAAATTAGCATAAAGATCTCCCGGTTCGCTTTTTTCTTCATCTTTAGTTTCATAAGAACGCTCAGCAGTTTCATATGATTGTAAAGAAAGATCAGCTTCCTCGCTAACAGGTCTGCCATAGCTATCACTGATATCGCCATCAGCTTCAGCTTTTCGCTCAGCATAGGCTTTGCTTACACCTGTTCCGAGATAGTTGTCATCTGTCATAAAAATAACTCAAAAATTCGGTTTAAAAGTGTTTTGTTTATGCAGTAGCTGCTTTTTCCATTCTTCTGAATTCCCTTGCTTTCTCAAGTATTTCTCCAAGAGGGTATTTTTTCCCCATTTCAAAACCCATAATCTCTTGAAATGACTTTTTAAGTCCTGTTTCAGTTGCTGTTTTATCTGCACGAAAACAAGCTTCACCATCTCGTTCAGGATCATCTTTTACTGTGCAACCAGCACAGATGAAACCTTCAATACCTGAAACAATCTTAATAACTGTATCTTCTGGTTGCGATAGCAACCACCTAACTTGTTTTCCAAAATGCTCAGCTTCTTCTCTAGTATAATCTTGATAATAAGTCACATGATCTGGCTGCCATTTTGTCCGAGTTATCTCTTGAACCAGATTATATAAATGATGATACCGTAGTTTAACTACCATCTTATTAATTTAAAAGTTAATTACTTTAAAAAACTTATGATTAAGCTATTTGAATAGCTGTTCCAAGAGCTTGTCCTGGGAGGCCTTTGTCTGAGAATTTTGCTCTGACAGCACCAGAATTGCCGTGAGGAGATGTGATTTCACCCTCAATTTTATTGCCAGTTTCAGTTGTCCAAACAACTTTCTTGCCAACTAGCTTTGCTGCATCTTCTTTTGTGTTACTGCCTTCTACAGAAATAATTACTTGTTTTAGGTTCTGTGTCTTGTGTGAACCTCGGTATGACAAAACTATTGCTTTCATTATGCACCTATTACTATTTTCACATCGTCAGAAAGGATCTTCTTAAGACTTTCGATTGTGTTTTTAGTCATTATTGTTGGAGTACCTGCGAACTTGCTGAGTTTTCTTTCAACTTCAGCTAAGTCTGTTGCTTTTCCTTTCTCAAAACTTCCATCTTTTGCTATTTCAAATTTCTTCATTGAAGTATCTGCTCGAGATACATCCATAATTATAAATGCTTCATCTGTTAGCAACCAGATACTAGCAGTCTTTTTTCCACCATCATATTGAGCTGCGACTTTATATTTCTCAATTTTCTTTCCTTTTTCAGCTCTGATGTGGTTAAAAACAGCATCAGCGAACTCTGTTTCTTCAAAAGTAAGACTAGCAATTTGCTGTCGTGTAACACCTTTTTGATTTGATTTAATCTTCTTGATTTCCTCAAGAACTTCTAAGAATCTCTTTGGAGCTAGCTTTTTCTTAACTAAGTTCTGATTGAATTTTTCAAAAACATCTTTCTCAGTTGTTTCAACACCAACCATGTAAAGAGCTGCAATCATATCTTCAATAGTTCGTTCATACAAGTTATTTGATTCCTCTTTGATTTTGTTCTTCTCAATTTGCTTGAATAATTTATTGATTCTCTTCAAATAATCTTCAGTATCTTTCAGGTATTCTGCAATGATTTTTGGATCAACTTCTTTTAGGGTTCCATATTCAATATCTTTCCTTGTTTTCAATACTTTTTCCCAGATTTTGACATATTTCTCTTCCAGTAACCCGTTTTTAACAAACTGTTCCCGAAGAACACCTGCTAATTCTTTTGGTGCGGGTGGTTGTACACCATAAAGCATAAGAGCTCCCTGAGCTGGTGTGATTGTTGCCCAGAAAAAGTCTTCCATTGCAATATCTCGAACCATTCTCTTAATTCGCTTTACAACACTTTCTCCAGTCTTCATGAAACTATCAATTGCTTCAGGAGTTGGTTTAATCTTACCTTTTTTCAAAAGCATTTTCCAAGGTGCAAACATACCTCGGTCGTAAACTGGGATACCGTCTCTCAAGAAAGTAACAATAACTGGATTTGCATTCTTAATTGAGTCCCACATATCAGATAAAATATAAACTTGCGGATGTAGCTTTCCTTTTAATCCTGCAGCCATAGCAGCTTCAGATGCATAACCCCAAATCATTGACTGGAGTCGCTGTTTTAGCTCTGCAGAGGTCATTCTAGTTACATCAGTATCATCAACTATAATGTAAGTGTCAATATCAGATAAATTGACATTCAGACCAGTAATCATAGAACCGCCAATAACATAGCTTACTACGTATTTCTCAAATTTCTGAAGAACCTTCATTTTGTGGATTTCAACAGCTCGAATAGCCATTATCCAACCATTATCATAAATTGGTGCGCCCATTGCAATCATTCCAAGAACATCATATTTGCCTTTCATGCACATTTCCCAGACTTCTTCAAGAACAACAGCTGTGATTGTTACACCTTTTAGCTTTGTTTTGCCGAGAGATTTTAGTTTCTTCTCTGCAGC
>JAFCCX010000011.1 GCA_017609995.1 Candidatus Pacearchaeota archaeon
TGGTGGACCAGCACTAGCTTGACCGCCTTTCACTAAAAGATCAATTGTCTCAGTTGCCATTATTAGAGCTATTTCGTGCCCTTTTTAAGGTTTACTCTGGATAGATAATAATGTCAGATTTAGAGACTAAATCAGGTGCTGAGCTATTAGTTAAAGAAAGTGTTATTTTACCTACTGCTACAATTATTTTAAAAGACGAAGATGATTTTTTATCACAAATAATTATTGGGAAGCTTACGGTCAAAGCAAAGGATGATACTTTTTATGAAGACGACGTTACTTGGTTCTCAAGAAATATAGTGTATAATGTACGAACTGAGTTAGTATACCAACCAGAATTGCGGAATCAAGCTATTAGTGAATCCTGTCTTAGAGAACGACGTTTAATTGAAGCTCTTGATGATGCAGAAATTTCTATTTATGATGGAATACCGACTGTTGAAGAATTAGAACAAATATTTTTTGACGGTGTTGATACTCCGATGAATAAAAAACTAAAAATCACTAAAAAATATAGAAAATTTATGGATGAAGCTTATAAACTAAGAGGATAATTATTCCTTTTCGTCATCTTCTTGTTCTTTCTTGCCAATAACTCTTACAGAATCGACATTAATTGTAATTGGAATTGGAACTGCCGCTTCTAAAAGCTCTAAAATTACCTCTGATTTTTGCAGATTTAATCTAGTAACTTTAGCTCTTTCGCCCTTAAATGGACCTGCTACAACACTTACTATATCTCCAACATGAATATTAATAGACTCTGGCTTGAACTCAATCCAGTGTTCAACTTCTGAATATGGAACTGGTTTTCTTAAAATTCCACGTACGTAAGGCACTCTGTGAGCTACGTGTTTAACTGATGTGTCTCCATCAGCTTCAACAAAAATATATCCGCTAACACCGTGTGGATGAATCAGACTAAATACACCACCCATTTTCTTTGAATTGCTAGCTAGGAAATCCATTACTTGGGCTTCTCTTCCAATTGCTGTTCTTATGATAAATAGTTCGCTCATAGGAAAACCTTCAAATAGTGTACTATTAGGAAAATTGTAAATCCAATTGCTCCAATTAGAAGTGTACCAATACCTGTTACCTTTACAATGTTCAGAAACTCTTCTGTTGAAGGTTTCTTTGTAATCTTGTAAACTCGTTTGTACTGCTTCAGCTTATTTTTTATTAAAATAGGCCATTCTTTAAGAGCAGGTATCTTGAATTCTGGAAGTTCAATTTCCGGAGTATCCATAATAAAATAAAAGGTAAAATAGTCTTTTTAAGGCTTTTGATTAATCAACAAATTCAATGCCTAGCTCAGTAGCTAAATCCATTCTTTGTTTGTCTGAAAAGGTTCTACGTGGACCGAAAATCTGTGGTGAACGTACTCCGACAATAACAAGCATTGTTCTAACTGTATTTTGCAAATCTGGTGAGAGTTGTGCTCCCCAAATTATCTTAGCATTTTCATCAAGTTTGTCTGAAATATGTTCAACAACTTTCTTTGCTTCATCCAAACTCATGTTTGGACCGCCAGAAACATTAATCAGTGCTCCTGTAGCACCTGTTACATCAACATCTAGTAATGGGTTTTGAATTGCTTTTTCAACAGCTTCAATAGCTCGATTTTCAGTGTCAGACTCACCAACACCAATCATTGCAATTCCACCTGAAGACATAACTGCTCGAATATCTGCGAAATCCAAATTAATTAAACCTGGTTTTGTAATTAGTTCTGCAATTCCTTTTACAGCATTTGTCAAAATTTCATCTGCAACTTTGAAAGCTGTGTGCAGAGGAAGATCTGGAGCTAATTCAATTAGCTTATCATTTGGAATAACAATTAAAGTATCAACTAAACCTTCTAATTCTTGAAGGCCAATCATTGCGTTCTCGTAACGCAGTTTTCCTTCCATTGTAAATGGAAGTGTTACAATTGCAACTGTCAAGACACCAAGTTTCTTTGCAATCTCAGCAATAATTGGAATAGAGCCTGTACCTGTTCCACCACCAAGACCGCATGTTAAGAAAATCATATGTGATCCTTTGATAAGTTGCTTAAGTTCCTGTTCGCTTTCTCTTGCAGCTTCTTTACCAATATTTGGATCTGAACCTGCGCCAAGACCGCCAGTTAGTTCTTTACCAATCAAAATTTTTCGGTCAGCTACGGAATTTAATAAATCTTGAGCATCTGTATTTATAGCAATAATCTCAGCACCAATAACACCGATTTCAGAAATTCTGCTGATTGTATGATTACCTGCTCCACCACAACCAATAACTTTAATCTTAGCTTTCTTATTTTGAAGAATCTTTTCAAGTTCTACGTCATCTCCTTTTACAGGAGAAGGTGCTTCAGCTTGAAATTGTGGTTCTGGTTGTGAAATTGGTTGAAAAGGCTCTCCGAAACTTGGAGCTGGCTCTGATGAGCCGAAACCTTCACTAAATCCTGAATCTGATGGTTGGGAAGAAGTATCACTTGGTTGACCAAATCCGAAATCATCTGCTCGTTTAACAGGAGTATCTAATATTGAATCCATAACTACACCTCGATAATATAAGCAATCAAGTACTACTTTTTTATAAGGTTTGTTAGCTTCTACTAAACAATTACAAAAACTTAAACTTAGCTGCAGGTACTTGCTTTTGGATTCGTTCTAAAAGGTGTTTCTTTGCCTGTTCAGGTAAATCAAGCTCTAATTTAATTTGAATTTCGTTATCCTTGCCCTTTTTAACATCAGCTTTCACACCCCAGAGTGAAACAATTGATTGTGCTTTTTCAAAATCATCTGTAATAATTTTCAAAGGTTTTACCCAGTAATGCAGTTCTCTACCTGAAAGAGGATGATTGAAATCAAGAACAACTCGTCCGCCACTTACACTTCGTACCATAGCCATTGAACCATCTACATTTAATTGTAAACCCGGATATGGTTTTATCTTTTTAGTTGTGAACATATTAAGGGAAGTTAGTTGAATTAACTTTGGATTTTTCTTTCCAAAAGCTTTCTCAGCAGGAACATCTATTTCAAATTCTTTGTTAAGCTCTCTACCTGTAAGTGCTGTGTCAAGTCCTTCAATTAAGTGTCCTTCACCAATTCGAGCAATAAGTGGTTTGAATTCTCGTTTGCTATCAAGGCCTTCTTTTTCAGCAATATCTTTCAAAGTAAGGTCAAAAACCGTATTAGTGGACTTAATTCTACCTATGAAATCAAATTCAACAAAATCGCCTTTCTTGATTTTAGTCATAAGTTCTCCAACTAAACGTGGTTTAAAAAGTTTAGTATTGTCATACCATCTGAATATTCTATTGGTATTAGGTTTGTTATACCTGAAATAAAAGATGGAACAGCCATGATTACTGCACCTATCTTTCCAAACTCGCTTTTTGATAGTTTGTAAGCTAGTAAAGAAAATCCAAATAAAATGAAATTAACAGCAGGTCCAGCCATCGCAATTATTGCATCTTTAGCAACAACATCAGATGATGTACCAGTATATGAAACATAAGCCACTGCTGGCTCTATATTCAGAAATTGAGAATCTCCAGTTAAATTAACTGGCTGATTAAGATGAATTTCAGGTGATAAACCATAGAAATCTGCTACAGCAAAATGACCTGCTTCATGTAGTAAAACATTTGCAAAAAGAGATACAGATAGTATCGCAAATCCAAATATTACTAGCTTTAACCATCGTTTCATGTTATCACTATTAATGAATAAAAAATAATGCTTAAAAGAGTTTCGATTTCCGAAAAGCTTAAAAACTGATTTTTGGGATGTATTTTATGAATGACGCATCATATATCGTTTTGGAGGGCACACAACTAAAACAGTACTCTACAGACGGAAGATCAGTAGTAAGAGAAGTACAAATACCTATAGCTGCATTACTTAAGCAGCCAAAGGAAATGAATATTAGGGATGCTCTTAAAGCGGTTTTTACTGATCTTGATAGAGGTATGGAGGCACCTGAATCAGAAAGATTTAATGTTTCTATGTCTAATGACCTATATGGAACAGTTATTCAACCACTTAAAGCTAGAATGCGTGTGGCTAAATTTCTATCTGATGAAATAGATTACCTTCCTAATGAAGCTGATGGTATTCGAGAAGCACTTGAAAGACGGGAAGCTCAAAAACGAGACCATAAATTCAATTGGGATGTTGTAAGAAATTTAGAGAGTAGTGGATTCTTTGATTTTGAATAAGCAAAAGCTTTAAAACTATAATTTAACGAAAATGGTATGGGGACGTAGCTCAGTTTGGGAGAGCGCACGACTGAAGATCGTGATGTCGAGGGTTCAAATCCCTCCGTCCCCACTGAAACTTTTAGAAAAAGTTTCATCAAAACTCCTTTCGCGGTCGAGGACAGGAGCTTACGAAGGCTATATCGTAAGCGACTCCGATCGTTACAAAGCGAAAGAATTTGCCAGGGTCGCATAGTCTGGTATTGCGCTAGCCTGCTAAGCTAGTTCCCCTTGGGTTCGTGGGTTCAAATCCCTCCCCTGGCGCTTAATTTTCGAACGGTTTTTAAGTTTTTTCTAACTAATACAATTAGGTGTTAACATGGGAGAAGAAATCGAATGTCCAAGACCGCTTATCAAACATGATGAGGATGGTACAATTAGATCATACACAAGGTATACTGTCGTTAATTGCCAAGACATTGGATCTGTAGAAGAGAGCAGAGACTTCGTAAAGGGTTTACCTGTTTACTCTAGACTTAGAGTTGATCCAGAGCATGGTGGTGGAAACGATGGAGAAATTAGTGAATCAGATTTGTCACCTACCGCAAGAATTATTTTTGGTTTAAATACACGAGAAAACCTTGAACTCGCATTAGCTCTTGATGGCGGAAATGTAAGGATTGAATCAACTGGTGAATAATTTTTCTTTTTTATTTATTAATTTTTAATTTTATTAGAAATGGGCTTCACTAAAGTGGACGCATAAAACCACTACTAGTAGCCTTCAAAGCTAGCTCCACACAGTATCTCCAAGACGCACCACGAACAAGCTACGGTTGCTCCATTCCTGGCCTGGCCGAGTTCACTTAAACATAACACCCTTAAAGGCTGTGCTTCGACGCCGGCAAAGAAGCTAGCAGCAAACTTAAACGCCGCCTCTAGCTTTTCGGCACCTGCTAAAGAAGGTTTCAGGTAACAGAGGCCTCCTAGCCCTCCTGCCTAGCCCATTAAAATGTCAAAAATAGGGTTTTTAAAGGTTACTTATTTAAAAAAAGTGTAATGGCGTATTCATACGAAAGAAAAAGACCTGGTCAAAAAGATAATTATACTAACAAAAGGTTGTTTGAAGAAAGAGACGGTGAGAATTTGTTTGAATTCAGTAAGCGGATCAGACAAGCTAAGTCTTGGAAACAGAAGGTAGGTTTATCTGAAAAGGAATATATTTTTTTAGAGCAGGCTTTGAAGCTAGGTCATTCTGAATTTCCAAAAAAGAATTGTATAGAAGAACTATCTGTTATATTAAATGTAAGCATAACTATCACAGACGAAGTTTTGCAGTCAGGTATAAAAAAATTAGTTTCTGCGTATATTGAAGCTAGACCCCTAGCCACTCATTAATCTCTTTAGCCATCTTAGGGTTTTTTTGTTCTATGAAATTGAAATATGGAATGAAATCTCTCTGCAAAGACCTAGCAGATGCATGAAGTTTTGGCCCAATTGTTTGAGCTAATCCCTTAGCTTTTCTTAGTTTAGCTGCACGAATCCAGTATTTCATTAAATCTGGTTTTGAGTATCTCACTTGTTTTGGATTTGGTTTTGTTTTAGATTGCTGGACACCAACAGCAGATAGAAGATAAACATAAACTAAAAATCTCCAGTGCTGCCATCTAGGAATTCTTTCGAGGAAAATATCTGATTGACTTAAATAATCATAAGCATCTCGTATTGATTTCTTATCATAATATTCTGAAGATATATTTTGATCTAACCATTGTAAAAAATCTCTTGGCTGAATTTCCAAACTATTTGAAATAGATTTTGCAGCTTCAGAATCAAATGATTTGAATATCATACGCATTGCACTTTCAACTTCCTCAATTCGATCTCTGTTAAATAGCTCAACTCCGGAACAAATTGCTTGAAGATCATTTATTGCTGCCCGAACATCACCATCTGAATGTGCTGCAATTTTCTTAAGAACAGAATCTTCAATTTTAATTTTCTCAAGTTTTGCAATCTTATGCAATCGTCTAAGCACATCAGGAGTTTCTAGTTTTCTCAGTTCGAGAATTCTGCAACTCTTTCGCAAAGTCTTTAGTTTCTTATTCCAAACATTATTTGTTGTAATAAATATAGGAAATCTTGTTTCTGTAATTATCTTAATTACAGATGTAATTGCACCTCTATCTTGCATTCCAGCTAAACCATCAATCTCATCAATTAAGATTATCTTCTTTTTTCCAAAAATACTTCCTTGTCTGCTAGCAGGTTCTAGTACAGACATTACATCCTGCTCTCGCCGATAATCAGAAGCATTTAACTCAATTAGTTCAGCTCCCAATTGAGTAGCAAGTGCTGTTACAATTGCTGTTTTTCCAGAACCATGTGGACCTGAAAGTATTATTGTTCTATCTCGCGGAAAAGATTGGTAGAACGCTACAATTTTATCAATTGATTCTCTTTGTCCTACTACTTCTGTCAATTTCTTAGGTTGATATTTTCTAACCCAGGGTATCATTTTCACTCAAAAGAGAAAACTCAGCTAAAAGTGCATTTAGCTGAATAAATTCATTTGAACCTTCAACTAATCTGAATTCATATTCTCCACATGCTCTGATTAATTTAATTTTAAGTGGATCTGGAATATCCATTTGCCAAATCTGTTTCTGAATTTGTGTAACTGCATCTAATCCAGAAAGACCATGACCAATCATTACTTTAGAAAGTCCTTCTTTTGCTGCATTGTATTTCCCTTCTAAAGCTAAATTAATAACTCCTGCAACTTCCTGTGGTTCAGCAAATGAAACAACTTCTTCAACATGTTTCTCATCAATGTTCTTTGTAATTGCTGAAGTTGCTTGCAAGAGATTCTCAGCTTTTCTGCAATCACCTTCACTAGCTAAGTAGAGAAACTCAAGTGCTTTATCTGTTGCAGTTAGACCCTCTGTTTGAGCAATATTCTTCAGAATTGAAATTATGATATTTTTTTGTAATGGTTTGAATCGAAAAACAGCACACCGGCTCTGAATCGGAGGAATAATTTTTGAAGAATAGTTACAAGAAAGAACAAACCTAGTTGTTCCAGCATAATCTTCCATTGTTCTTCTCAAAGCATGTTGTGCTTCTTTTGTAAGAGCATCAGCTTCATCTAAATAGATAATTTTGAAAGGCCCATCTCCAATTGATTTTGAACGGGCAAAATCCTTAACCTGATTTCTGACAACAGAAATACCTCGCTCATCTGATGCATTTAATTCTAAGATGTTATCTCTATAATTCTCGCCAAACATCTCACGAGCCATTGCAATTGCAGATGCTGTTTTTCCAACACCGGATGGCCCTGCAAAAAGCAAATGCGGCATATTCTGAGATTTGACAAATGATTTCAACCGCTTGACAACCTCATCCTGCCCTTTAACTGCATCAAGACTCTTTGGTCGATATTTCTCAGTCCATATTTCTAAAGCCATCAAATCAAATCAGAAATTACATATATAATAATTTGTTTAGTCTTCTAGAATTTTAAAATACAACTCATCAGAAATCGCTTCAAACTCATGTTTTTCTAAAAATTGTTTCATTTCAGGTTTATCTGTTTCCATCATAACTAATTTAGAGCCTCGTTTCATAGCATCTCGCATAGCCTTCTTTAATATAAAAGACCCAACACCTTTTCTATGATTTTTAGAACTATTATCTCCATGCGGGAAAAATTCAGCAAGATCTGTTACTCTATCTGTTGAACGAATACATTCACTTGAAAGAGCAGACCTTATTGGATTTAATTTTGATTCTTCACAAAGAAAATTATCAACGACCCGAACATAGCCCGGATTAAGCTCCCTATTTCTATAAAAAATAGTATATTCTACTCCTTTATGTGTAAATAATTCCTCGTCATCTACTCTATGAATTTGCTTTGGTATCATGTTTTTAACCCTAACAGAGTGTTTATAAACTTAACTATACAAGTAATAGTATGTTAGGTGGTTGCCCCATCCTTGGTTAAGCACGTTCTAGGCAAGCATAATTGTTTTAAACTTTTGCACGGAGATTATTCTAATGAAAGCGTATAATCCGCAAGAGATAGAGCTAGAAGTCTTGCGCTTCTGGGAGAAGAATAAGATCTATAATAAGCAGAAGAAACTTTATACTAATTCTAAGACTCGCTGGAGCTTCTATGATGGACCAATCACAGCAAATAATCCAATGGGTATTCATCATGCTTGGGGTAGAACTTACAAGGATGTTTATCTCAGAATGATGGCTCAACGTGGATTTAATATTAGACGGCAAAATGGATTTGACTGTCAAGGTTTGTGGAT
>JAFCCX010000002.1 GCA_017609995.1 Candidatus Pacearchaeota archaeon
CTTAATAATCGAACATTAGTAATGGAGCAACTTAATATTATATTAGATAAGTATTATGAAACAGAAGTTTATTTCACAAAGAAAACAACAACAGGTGAACATAACATAACAATACGCGCAGAAACAGAGGGTAAATATGGTAAAAATACCTTTAATGCAACATATGAATAAGAAAGGAGTTAGTTGGGTAGTTGTTGCACTGTTCATGCTCTTTATTATAGTCTTAATTATTGTTTTCTTTACAAAAACAACATCTCTCTTAACAGGAATGTCAACAGAAGGTAAGGCCGGAGATGCTTTTTCACAAGCAATTGACCAAATCTGCGCTTCTGAAATTGGTCGGTCAACAGATATTATTCAGGAAGTTCCATATAATCGCGGTGGTCAAGGTGATGATGCGGTTTATGTTTATTTCTTTGTAAAAGCAGATAAAGAAGGTGTTAGAACAAATTATCTTTATCTTATGTATCATGCATATAAGGCAGATAGTGGATGGGATACTTGGAATCCATTTTCAGGTGTAAGAAATTTGGATGAGAGTTGGTTAAATGTACTATCAACTTACTTTACAAGTCCAGGTATTGTTTACCCCGCAAGTTTTCCCGGATATGTTGCTTATGATAAAGTTGGTCATAAATATGAACTTGCATATTGCGATAATGTAAATATAGTTAATGAAGATGGTGAAAAAGTTATTTTCTCACCAAGTCAAGGAAAAGAAGTAGTTACATTACAAATAAATAAAACTGCAGATTATACTGTAGTTATATCTCAAGTATGATGAAAAAAACCAAGAGGTTTTTGCCTCTCAATCAAAGATTAAGATGAAAAAAGGAACAGAACGAGTAGCAGCAGGAATTATAATTGCAGTTATACTTGTAGGAATAATGGCTTTTGTTTATTTTGGTTTTCTTAATACAGCTTTCTTTTCTGGAGGAGAGTACAAAGCATCAGCAGCAATATATGATGGTATTGAAATGGGTTGTTTAGAACTTCAGCCAGGTGAATCAACAGAGATGAGAGTTTATTTTCCAGATAGCAAAGGAAAAGATAAATTAAATATGAATTATTTTTATATTTCAATAATTAATAAAGATGATGAGCTTAGATTAAATAGTCGGCGAGTATCAGGTGATGCTCTTTTAGATTTTTATGAGTGGATTAGAGGAATTCCAGATCACAAGACTTTGAAGACATACAAGTTTGATTACTGCAAAGGAACTGAAATCTGTGGAAGATATGAGTCAGGTGGAAAAACAATAACAACTTGCAACTCATTTGCATTTGAATCAGATGATGGCAAAGAAATTCTTAAACTTAAATTTACAAGAGATGAATACGAAGATAAACTTTGGATTGATTTAGAAAAACTCAGTAAGTTATAAATATCAGCAGAGCCAAATTTATGTATCAATGTCAAAGAAAGGCGTAGCCAATATAGTTTTACTTATCGGCATCATTATTTGTGGTGTTCTTATGCTTACTGTTGGTTATAAGTTAGCTGAATCTTATATTGAATATAAAACAACATCTAGTACAAGATATATAGCAACAGAACTTGTTCTTGCAATGGACACTATTCATTCAGCACCAGAAGATTCTCAGTTTGTTTATTATACAGAAACAGATGAAAATGGTTATCCTGTAATTGGTTCGCTTGAAATTGATACAGACAAACGAGAAATATGTTTGCATCCACATAGTGAGCAGGAAATATATACTGTAATAAGCTCTAATGCTTTGAAATCAGCAGGACTTATTGCAACAGTTGCTGCTATTCAAGATACACGAAGAGCAGTCTCTTAGTTGAAGCAACATTTTTATCAAAACCTACACATATCGCAGAGGAACTCGCAGTTGGTGGCGAGCTGATAGGACATAGTGTAGAACTTCAAGAATTAGCTGCAACAGATAAACTTCATTTAGTTTCAGGGGACGCGCCAGGTGGAAAACATTTGCTTAAAATGGCACAAACAGATGCAGGTAGCAGTAAACTAAATGAACTGGCTGATTTAATAGATAAGCCTGCAAAATTTCATAAAAAAGCACTAGAAGCAGGTATTCCTGAAAACGATATAGAGGATTTTAGAGATACTATGCGACAAATAAAAAATACAAGATTCTTCAAAAACTTAAAAAAAGGCGGATATAAAATTAAAGAGACTGTGCGAAAGATGAGTACAAAGCTTGGACAAAATTCTCTGGCTTCTTATGCTATTGATGATGATACTGCTAAAGCAGCAAGACAAATTTATTTTTCTAAATGGCATCCGTTCCGTAAAGCAAAAAATTATTTGAGTCAAACACCAGCAATTCAAAAACTTGCGGGAATTAAGACTTCTTTTGGTGCAAAAGCAAGATGGGTTGGTCGAGGACTTAAGGAAGCAGGCGCTTTTGTTAAATCAATTCCACTTAAGGTTGGTACTAAAATTTTCTCTGTAGCAAAAGGAGCAATTGTAAGAGTTGCAGGAGAGCGCGGTGCAAGAATTACTTCGAGGGTTGTTAATCACGTTGCAACTCAAACAGTTGTAAAAGCCACGTCAGTAGCAGGGTCAAAACTAAGCATGGCAGTTGGTATGATGGGAGGAAAATTACAAGTGTTCCTTCTTGTTGCTAGTTGGGATTCAGAGAATTTTAGATGGTTAATGATGGAAATTACAACAAAAGCAATACTTCAAAACATGGTTACAAAATTATCTGGCGAACTAACTGCACAAAAATTTTGTGAAGAAACTGTTGCAGCTATGCTTTCAAATCCAGCTACAGCAGGACCTGGTTTTGGTGTAAAAGCAAAATGTGCGCTTCTAACAATGGCGTCAACAATGTGGACAACAGCACAAATTGATTATACTATTTTAGCATATACAAGTGGTGCAGATGC
Source organism: Candidatus Pacearchaeota archaeon (assembly GCA_017609995.1). Taxonomy (GTDB): domain Archaea; phylum Nanobdellota; class Nanobdellia; order UBA10117; family JABICX01; genus JAFCCX01. Next base: position 2,882 of record JAFCCX010000002.1, read on the forward strand.
TGCGCGCGAACGCGAGGAAAATCTAAAGACATGCATAAGTTATACTCGAACAGAGAACAAAGTTTTAGCATATCCTCCAAATTGTTTACCAATCACTTCGTTTAAGAGTAAAGACCTTGAAGCAGTAGATGTAGAAGCAAGAGATGAAGTTCCAGCAGAAGCTGAAATTCAAGCAGTAAGTGAAAGCTGGCAAGGAGTAATTGATGCTTTTGAAGATGTTATAAAATATTTAGAAAAAATTGCAAACGGACAAATTTGGGAAATACTTAATTTAATGAAGTCGCTCTTTGATGCAACAAAACATCTTGGTGAAACAATTATACGAGTTGTACAAGCAGGTGGTGCATTAGCATCTAAAGCACTAGGAATACAAACTGCTATGGCGAAATTAACTGAAAATATGTTCCCGCAGGCAACTTGTGCAGATGATTTTGAAACACACCGAGATGTAAACCGAGTTACACCTGTTTCAGCATTTTTTATGAATCCAAAACAAGGAACTGGTTGTGACCAAATAACTTTAAGACAAGATTGTCCAAATTATTATGTTTCATATGGAAATGTAGATAATATGCGAATGATGGATGCAATTATTTTTGGTTCAATGACAGTTTCACTTCCAGCATGCTCACTTACTTGTCCGTTAACAACAGTTGGTTGTCTTGGGTGTTATGGTGCAGTACTAGGTAGTATGTTTACATACATTTATTCAGTACCTGAACATATGCTGGCAGGACTTGTTAATGCAAATATGTTCCCTAAGGAAGTTGGAAGAAAGGAATATCCTGTGGATAGTGGAATGTGGTATGCAGATAATGATGGCTACTACTACATGGAGTTCCCAGCAGTTATAAAACTATCAAAAGTTTATTATCCAAATGGAGGTTCAAGAGTAATAATAAGTAAAGAGTAAAATGGCGACATCAGTTGAGCAACCACAAACATTAATTTACGTACTGGGAGTTACTGTAATTTTCCTAGCTAGTGCATTAATTGGAATAATGTATTTAGCACAAATTGACATTTCACAAGAATATACTCTTTACAATATTCAGTATAGTTCAACTGTTAGCAGAATGGTTAACTCACCAACTTGTTTTGCACTTGAAGAAAGTTTTGAATTACCTGAAGGTTATGGAACAGAAACTCAAGTTCAAGCAGGAATTATTGACTGGTGGAAATTTAATTCAGGTATAACCAAAGTTTGTTCAGATGGACGAATAATATATGCATATCTATCGTCGTTAGATGGAACGCTTCAAAAGCAACTATTAACTGGAAGAGACCCACTTACTGCATTAAGTGATTCAGATTTGGAATCAATTGATAATTGGAATACAAAACAAGAGAAATATTATGTCTTAGTTTACAAAGACAGTCAACTTATTCCAGCAATATTGGAGGTTAGAATAAAAGGATAAGATGAAAAAAGCAGGCGGAGCATTTTTAACAGAACTTCTTTTAGCAACAGTTCTAGTTTTAATTATTGCTGCTGGATTTTTTGGAATTCAACATATCCCAGGATTTTCTCTTGAACCTGAAGCAAAAGCACTGATACAAAGTGTTGGTGATAATGAAATTTGTAATGTAAATCTTTTGAATCTTATTCGTTCACCTAATGAAGACGGAACACTTGGAGATACACTCATTACTTCTTATTTAACTAAAGATTATACTGTGTTTAATGAAACAACAACAAATATTCTTAATCAAGTTATGCTTAGAAGATGGGTTATGAACTTATCTATTAATAATAGAGTAGAAGCAACATTTGGTGATCCAGCAGGTTTTGTTGCAGTACCTTGTATCGCATATGTTCCACTTCCACAACCATTTTTTTCAAACTGCTCATTTTCAGAAATTCAAACAGGATTTGACGGATATGAAATTAATTTTACAACACCAGATGGAAATGTAACTATGGAGATTGTAAATCAATTTGTGACAGATTCAGATAAGATTGGAGGATTTGGTGTATATCCTACTAGCGAATGGACAACTATTCCAGAAACTGCCATTATTGGTGAGCCAACAACAATAAATGATACTCTTAACGCAGATTTACTTATACTTCAGATTTATGTTGGTGATGAATCAGAAGAAGTACTTATTCCTTATGAATTAACTATCTCTGAACCATCAGAAGATCCAGATGGATTAACTGAAGTACATTTAACAAAAAAAGATTTGGTACAGCAATGTTCAATTGCACTAAATCTATTTGTGGAGTTAAACAATGAATGAAATTAACAATTTAATTTCATGCCTCTTTGAGGAGGTTGGAGGAAGATGAATAAGAAAGGACATGGATTGGCATTACTATCAATAACTGTTTTACTAGTATTCTTGTTCTTTATTTGGCAAGCTCATCATGAAGAAGCTGTTGTTGAAATGACAATTGGAACACAACAAAATCAAATGATTGCAGCAAATTATTATCCTGAATTTACAAAAGAGTATATGGAACTTGCTACAAAATATGCAACATATGAATTTCTGTATGACCAAGATATAAATCCAAGTTCTTGTTCAGCGAGAATAAAAACACCAGAATTTCAATTAGAATTTAATGAGAGCTTTAGAACAGAGGATTTCTTAAAATATATTTCTGGTTATCGTTTAGAACTTCTTGCAGTTGAAGTTCGGATACCAGATTATTATCTTAACACAACTTTTGGAGATGAAGAGATTATAATTGACGGTTACGGTTATGATTTTATTTGTTATGATGATACAATATATCCGAAAGTAATCTGTTTAGATATTGACGTAGTACAAAATGTTACAACTGGAGAGGTTTTTGGTAGAGAAGACTGTCTTGCAATACATGATTCAGATGAAAATCCTAATGCGTGTAAGGTTGTTGAATTTGATGATTTTACATTAGATGGAGATATGTCTTATGATAAATTTGAATGTCAGGATAACACACCACATCCAGCAGAGATTTGTGAAGTTTTAGGTGAAACAGAATGTAGTTTAATCGACGGTTGCGAGTTTGCTGAGACATATAGTGATGAAATTTATGCACAATCCCTTCCACTTGAAGATTATCAATTTACAATATATTCCAATGCGCATTTTAGGTCAGTTATAAAATGTGCTGATTATGAAAACTATTTTAATACACGAAAGATATATGATGAAGAACCTCCTGAAGAAGAGGAAGAAGAGGCGGTGTAATGAAGAAAGCATTTACAGGAACAATGGGATTTTATATTGTTGGTTTAGCTTTGCTAATTGTTGCAGCAATTATTTTTGCACCATTTGTTGTTAGAGAAGCTCCAAAACTAATGGATATTTTACAACCAAAAATTGATGATGTTGGAACAGGTCTTCCGTGTGAACATGCACCAAATATTGAAATCAGTGAAACAGACTTAGGTTTCAATATGGAAATGGATCCAGATTGGCCAGGACAAATTATTGGAGCATATCGTACATTTGAATTTTCAGCTGAAGAAACAACATCTTCTTGCGGAGAAGAAATGATTTTCACTTGGAATTTTAGTGATGGATTTGGTTCATGTAGTTTAGAAAATGAGTGTACTGAATGTTTAGATGATAATTGCGAACAAGTTAGACACAGATTTAACAGAACAATTACATCTGAACCTGAAAGATTCTATATTGATTTAATTGTAAAAGGAAAAGAGAGTCTCTTAGCTGCAGCAAAGAGAACGTCTGTAATAGTATAAAGGTGAAACTATGAAACGAGCACAAAATCTTCAGTTTAGAACAATGTTACTACTTGCAATTGGAATAATTATGTTGATAATCTTAATTGTTTTTGCTCGTCAAGGTTACTTAAATTTCGAATCAACTTTTATTGGTGAAATATTATCAAAGGTAGGTGTTTACTAATGGCAATTAGATTATCAAGAAATGTTCTAATTGCATTAGCAATTCTAATTATAAGCATCATAATTTTATATGCATTTATGAATGGATTTTTTGATAGAATTATTGGCGGAATTAATGCAAGACTTTTCTCTCAAGTTGGTGGCGTTTTAAAGTCACCGTAATAAGATAAGAATTTTTACAATGATTCCTAAACAGATACCAATTAGAAAACCATGAGCTAAATCAACATTTTTTGGGTCTTCGAACTTAGTGTTCCAGAACCTTTTTCTCTCCTTATGAATATTATGCTTATATTCAGAGTGAAGCCATTTCTTGATTTCTGCCCAATACATATTACTTCTTCCATTTAGAAATATATAAATATACTCATATAGTAGGTTTAATATGATTAATGTTTTAGAGGGTCTAAAGAGACCTTTTTCAGCGCCACAAAAACTTCTTGGTTTTCTAACTAAGATTATTTTTATAGTTAGTTTTATTGGAACAGGATATCAGTTAGAATGTGCAAGAACAGCAATGGCTGGTCAGTTCCAGCTTCCAGAATGGAAAAACTTCTGGCAATTATTTAAGAGAGGATTTTTCGCAGAAGTGATTAAATTCATATACCATATACCAATGTTTGTACTTACTATCTATCTTATGATGAAGATATTCCCGCTTATGGGTGCAATGTCTAATCCAGAAACATTTTTAGCGTCTTCAGCAGAGTATTTACCGATAATTCAATCTACACAATCTCTTATTATTGTCCTGATTATTGTAAATTTGATAGTTGCATGGCTTTGGCCAATGGCTATTGTAAGATATGCTTGGACTGGAAAATTCTCATCAGCATTTAATATTGGAGCAATTATTTCAAAGACAGCAAGTGTTAACTACGTTGTTGCTTGGCTAGTTTCTGCTGTTTACTATGCTGCCTTGTATGTTCTAAGCATATGGATTAATAGCATTATGCAAAATCTTTGGTTAATGATACTTCTACAGACCTTCTTCTTCTTTGTAGCTGGAATTACAATGATGACTTTGATAGGTAAAACATATGCAGTTTCTGAGCAAACCAGAACAACAAAAGCGCTATCTACCGAAGTTTAGGTACTCTTTTAAGTTTTATTGTTTAGTGTAGACTATGAATGAACTAGTTGTAAAAAGCAGTGGTCAGAATATTGCTTCTATTGACCAGTATGGTATTGAAGTTATAGAACCGAAGGCGTTTTTTGACGTAATGCAACAAGCACCAGCAACTTTCTTAAGAGTTACAGGAACAGTAGATAATCTAGTTAATTCACTAATTATGCCTGCTACAGATAAGGAGATTTTTTGGACCAAACGAGCACCACAAGAAGGAGATATTCAAGTTGAAAATGTTGAAAAGTATCTTACTGACCTAGAAGATGAATTGGAAGAAGGTTCAATTGATGCTCTTTCAAAAATAAAACAACACATTATTGTGAGTAAAGATCGAGCTGTAAATGTTTTTGAAGCGCTATATAACCAAATATCTGAAACAAATAAACAACTTAGGAAGAATGTTCCGTTAGGTTATATGAGTGATCTTAAGCGAATGACTGCCAGGGAAGAACAAGTTAAGTCTGCTATTGAAGAGTTATCTGGTTGGAAGTTGAGAGATGATTTTAAGTTAGAGTATTCTGGTGAGGAAGAGATGAATACAGCTGTTAATAAATTAGAAGATCATTGTTATGGTACACATAATGAAACTTTCGGTGATATTTACATTAAGCAGTTTGTAAATGGTTTTACTCCCGAAGCAAATACAGCTGAACAAGCATTTGCACTTTTTGCACTAGGTCTTTTATCTGCTCCAGCTTTACAACAGTTTGTTCCAGAAGTTGCTAAAACTCTTGAAACTATGTTGCACGCTCTAAATCCACTTGGAAGTGCTGTTGGTGCAGACGGCGATATTGAATATATTACAGATACTCACGAGGATGTTCATGAATTAGCAGGAGATATTAATTTAGATGAGACTAAAATAGTTCATAGCGCAGTTACTGGTGATGTCGAAGGACCTTTCTATAGCAACATTACTTTAACTGATATGCATGGTGATAATGCTGAAATACTAACACAAGTAGTTAGTGATGATGGGTGGGTTAGTGAAGTATACTTTACAGAAGAAGGTATTGTCTATCGACTAGTTGATTATTATAAATATCTTAATTCAGAAGACTCTATTGAAAATCTAACTAGTGAAGTTCATCTAATAGATAAAGAAGGTAATGACACTATGTTATTTAATAAAAAAGGAACACCGCTTTTAATTGCATCACCAGATGGAAAACTTGCTTATACACAGTTCAATAATATATCTTCAATTGTAGGTAGAATTGTAGATTTTGATGATAAAATTATATATGAGGAAGAGGGTATTTCAATTGATGATTTTGATGGAACGAAGATAATCTATAGTGCTTTCGGAGATAATGAAGGAACATATATTCTAGATCTTGAAACAAACACAACAAAAAAATTAACAGATGAAAGATTCCTTGAAAGAATGTTCTTGACTCCAGAAGAAAACATATTACATTATGAAGAAGCTAAATCCGAAGATGGAGAATTCCCTGTAATATCTGATGGAAATAATTCAAGAAGAATACTTGACCGTAATGATACACTTGTTTTAGCTGTAAGTTTAGAAAATATTCTTTTCAGGAAAAATACAGGATATGATGGTCCGACTCACGATGATTTAGCTATTATGAAATATAATGATTCAGTTAATGGAACAGAACCAAACGGAACTGAACCAAATGGAACCCAGGATTTACATGAACAAGATATTAGTATTGAGCTTGTAGATAATAATGGAGATATACGTGATCTTACTGGATTAGCTTATGCTTTTAAGTCTTCAGAAAAGGGACAGACTTTAGATTATAATCATATTGATACAACACTTACTATTCGAATTCCAAAAGATAAAGCACCAGATTCTTTAGAAGCATTAGTTAAAGAAGAAAATAAATTTGGAGGTATTACTGAAAAAAGATTCCCTCTTCAAAGAGTAGGAGAAGATGGAGCAAATATTCTTTACGAGGGAGATGTTGTATACACTGTATTACATTCTGAAGTAAAAACTGCAATTAATGCACTTTTCCCACATGTAGTTGATGCATTAATGCGAGTGATAGATGATCAACCCGAAGTTTATTTAACTGATTTTGTAGCTGATGGTGAAATTGTGCCTTCTGATCCTGCGCCAGGCATACATTTACCAGATCTGGAAGAAGCAGGTATTGAAGATAGATTACCTTATACCTATACTGAAGTTGTTATTATGTCGCCGTTAGTTATGCGCGTAATTGATAAAGATGGAAATCAATTAGGTAAAGATGTATTTGATAGAGAATTTAATGAGATAGATGGTTTTTATTTTAATGGTGATCCAAAACTTCTTGTTGCTTTTGATAATGATATTGAATTTTTAGTTACAGGTGCGACTGGAAGTGGACGGTATAAATTAGGATATCGGGTTGTTTCAAATGGCGTTGAGGTTTTTGAACATGTTGAAGAAGGAAAAGCTGAAATGGGAAAAACTACAAGCTATGATCTAACAGCTCGTGAATCAGAAAGTTCTGATGATGAAATTGATCCAATGATTCTACCAACAATTGGCGGAACGTTAGTAACTGCTGCAGCATTAGCTTATATTTTCCGTAAACTTGGAATATCTGTAATTAAAAGAGATGAAGAAACTAATAAATTATCAATTAATTTACCAATACGTAAAAAATAATTCTATTTATGTCGCCAGTAATGCATTATACCTGTTACTGCAGCAGCTGCGCCGAGAAACATTATAATTGCTGATGAACCAACTGCAAAATCTGTTCCAAGTTCTAAGAGTCTAGCAACTCCAAAAGCCATTGCTGCTAATCCGAAAAGCAATAAGTAATAGTCATGATAATCGTGGTTGAAGTGAACTTTCATAAAAGTAAAAGAATCTAGAAGTTTATAATTTTTGTGATTGAATTGAACAAGCAATTGGGAATTTATGTGATGCTTTCTTTAGTACTTCCCCAGCAAAAATAACCTCGGCTTCATCAATGAAAATTGTGAAAATAACTTTTCCAGGTTTTACATGTGCTGATAATCCATAAGGTTTTCCAAATGATTTTTTCATACCTTGCTGGAATCTGTCTGCTCCAGCTCCACCTGCAATTGGATGTTCTCGCATAATATGATGTGGAAAAGCGCGGATTTTGAATGCATATCCTTGCTTTCCAAGCTTTGCACTAAGATGTCTAATTGTGCTCTGTCTTGCAGCTTCAATAGCATTGTGCCGAAGATTTACTTCTTTCTTAGCAACAAGGTCAACTTGAAATGGGAACTTTTTAGAAAGATTTCCTGAGTCAAATGAAACGATTTTTGAACCTGGAACTCCCTTAACAAAAGACTTCTTTTTATATTTAGATTTTCGAGTATAAGCTCTTTTAATTCTTCGATATGCTTGTGCACCACGTAACTTTGCCATGTTCTTGAGTTAAAAAGTCTCTTTTTAAAACTTTTGATTAAATCAAACAAATCTTTATATTCTAAAACCAACGATTTTAGGTATGGTTCAGTCTAAGAACATTGTTTGGCTAAATTCAATATCTAAAAAGGATACTGAGCTTTTTGGTGAGAATGCTACAAGACTTGCTGAATTAGCTCAATCAAAAATTAAAATTCCATCAACTTTTCTTGTACACTCCAGAGTTTTTGAAAGACTTGCTTCAAAAATAATGCCTCAGATTGACATAGCACTAACTGCAGTTAGTAAAGATGATTTCTATTCAATAAAAACAGCTTCAGAACAAATAAAACAGCTGATTTATGGTCTTGAATTCTCAGAGGAGCTTCAATCAGAGATTCTTTCAGCATACAAGCAATTAAGCAATGTTCACATTAATGCTTATGCAGTTAGTGATAAAACAAAGGAGCTGATTAGCACAGGTCGAGACCTTCCTTTTGTTGTTATCTCAGCATCGTCTCCAATGCCAAAAACAAACAACACTCAAGCAAATATCAAAGGCATTTCTCAACTTTCAAATGCAATTAAGTTATGTTGGTGTGCAATGTTCTCAGTAAGAGCAATATTTTATAGATTGAAATATGGTATTAGAAAAATAAATTTTACAATCATTGTTCAGAAGATGGTTAATGCAACAAAATCTGGAGATTTATTTACAATCAATCCAATTGGTGGTGATAAAAAATCAATGTACATACAAGCTATTTTTGGAATCCTTCCAAAATATATGAGCAACCCAACACAACTTGTTGTTGATAAAATTTCTAAGGATGTTAAAAGACTTGTAATTAATAATCAACAAACATATCTTGCTAGAGATTCACAATCTGGAGAAGTAATTGATAAAGAAATACCACCTGAACTTTCAAATTCTCAAATTCTTTCAAAAGATGAACTAAATTCTCTTGTTGATATTTCATCAGCTGTTCAATCAACACTTAATTTTCCACAATATCTTACTTGGGCAATTGAGCGAGGAGAGATTTTTATAACAAGTAGCAAACGGATTACAGATGTTTTCAAGAATCCATTACCTGAATTAGATAGAACAAGCCAGTTATCTGGCCAACCACTTATTTCACAAAATTTCTCAGGAACAATTGGCTCTGATGTCTTGGTAGTTCAAGATACAACAGATGATCTTATTCAAAATATGCTAAGTTCTTCAGGAATACTTGTTGAAAATCCATGTTTAACATCTCATGCTGCAATTATTTCTTATGAATTTAATAAACCATGTGTACTTGGAGTTAAAAAAGCAACAGAAATGCAAGACGGAAGCAAAGTTACTGTTAATGAATCAGGTTCAATTTATCTTGAAACACCCCAATCTGAACAGAGCTCAGATGGGCCCCACCGAAACTTTGTTTCGGTTAGGGCACCACAACCAACATATTCTCCACCACAAGAATCTTATTCTTCTGAGACAGAAAACTCATCTTTAAGTGATTTAGATGAAAAATTTGCTGAAATTGAAAAGAAAGTAACTGATTTGGTTTATGAAGATACTCAAAAAAGACGAGAAGGATTGAATGTTGAAGAAGGGCAAGCTAAGTTCCTCTCTGAACTTGAATGGAAAATTCGGGAGATAAGAAAGAAGTTATCAGAGCTTTAGCTAACTTTTTAAACCTATTTTTTTAAGTTAAGTTATGTACGATTTAGAACTTGAGAAAGTAATTAAAGAAATTAAGAAAAACAAAGCCAGGAAAGTAGTTATCCAACTTCCAGACGGATTAAAACCAAAAGCTACTGAAATTAAAGAAAAATTAGAGAAAAAAAGCAATGCTGAGGTCTTTATTTGGCTTGGTTCTAATTTTGGTTCTTGCGATATTCCGAAAAATTTTCCAAAAGATTTTGATTTAACAGTTAGCTTCGGACACAGTGTATCCGTCTAGTAGTTAATTAACTTTAAATAAACGCGCTTGCTTATAGTAGTTAGTCTAATTAAAGGTGACTTAACATGCTAGGACTTGAAGGCTTTTTAGGAACCGCAGTCGGTATCCTATTGGGATTAGCGTTATTAAAATACAGTGGTTACGTAGACGCCGTAAAGAAAGAGCTAGGATATATTGCATCAGGAGCTATCTTCATGCTTCTGGCTGCAGTTGTTGAATCAACATCATCCTCTTTAGCCCAACTAGACACAATTATTGGATATATCAGCTTAATCTTTGTAGTAATTGCATTTATATTGGTACTTATTGGTGCCATCACAATGGCAATACAGATTTTCTCTAAGTTAAAATAAACTTAGAGCTTTCTTTCTTTTTTTATTTTTCAAAACCCTTAAAAGTGGTATTTATCTTCATTTCTCATGAAACAACTGTTCATTGAAGCACATTCAAATCAAAGCATATTACCTGCTCTTAAGGCGAATTTGAAGAATTTAACAGGTAAAACTATTGGTTTAGCTACTACTGTTCAACATATTCATGAGATTTCTGAAGCGAAAAACATACTTGAAAAAGAAGGATTTAAGGTTATTTTAGCTAAATCACAGAAAAATGTTGCTAATCAGGGCATAAAAGCTAACCATTTAGGTCAAGTTCTTGGTTGTGACGCGTCAAACAGTAGCCAGAAAGTTGATTCTTGGCTGTATATAGGCACAGGACAATTTCATCCAATTGCAATTGCTTTAGAGACAAATGTGCCAGTTTATGCTTTAGATCCGTTTAGTAAGAAAATAGAGCAAATATCTGCTAAAACGTGGCTTGCTAGAAAAGCTGCTAAGTTATCAAAGCTGAAAGATGCTAAGAAAGTTGGTATAATTCTTTCAACAAAACCAGGTCAATACAAACCAAAACTTGTTGATAAGCTTAGAAAAAAGCTAGAGGGCAAAGAAACCTTTACATTCATAGCAGATTTGATTCAATCAAATGAACTTTTGAACTTCCCAGATATTGATATCTGGATAAACACAGCTTGCCCAAGACTTGTAGATGATAAGTGGCCAAAGACAATGATTAATGCAGATTGGTTACTTTAGCTTCTCTAACTCTTCTAATCGGTCTGTAGTCTTACAAAATGCTTAGAAAATTCACCAATAGTAACGCTTATAAATACGAATTTAGGGGAATAATTATGGAATTCGATGTTGTTGAAAACAAGACAAATGTTCTAAAACTAAAATTCAAAGTAATAGATCAAGGTATCATGAGTGCAATTAAAGCTCAGGTTTGGGAAGACAAAGCAACTGAGTTAGCTGGTTTTAAAGTTACTCATCCAGAGACAGGAACTTTAGATTTTACTTTGAAAACAAAAGGAAAATCAGCACAAAAAGTATGGAATGATGCTTTGAGCAAATTATCTAAGAAAACTGAAGAATTTAAAAAGAGTCTTTAAAAGACTCTAAATTTTGACTTTTATGCCACCAATCTTCTTTGCTAAGAAGTTGTAGATTATTGCATAAACTGCACCCATGATGAAGTATATTATTGCGTACACAATAGGCATCACAATTATTGCTAAGTAGCCGAGATTTAAGTCAATTCCAAGTGTTGCTAATCCTGCGCCACCTAATGCAGCAATAAAAATACCTGTGAATAGTCCAAATACAATTCCAAATAGAGCTGCAATTTTTGCTACAGACATAATGTCAAATTGTTTAAGTTCGATTTGACCTTTCATTAAATAAAACTAAAGACTAGCTATATAAAAATTTATCCAAAATCCTTTTAAGTTTCTGCATTCTATCAAACTCATGGACATTGAAAAACTGAAGCATACTCTTAAGAGAATTTGGCATTTTCTTGTACATGAAGATTCTTGGCAATCTTTTCTAGCAGACGCAATTATAATTTTGATTGTTGGTAAGTTTATTTTGTTCCCTGCTTTTGGATTTGTAATGGGTACAGAATTCCCAGCAGTGGCTGTTATCTCAGGTTCAATGGATCATGATGGTCAGAATATTGATGAATGGTGGGCAATAAATGGTGCTTGGTATGAAGCGCGTGGTTTAACAAAAGAAGATTTTGCTCAGTTTGATTATGTAAATGGTTTTGAAAAAGGAGATGTTCTGATAATTAAAGGAGTAGATAATCCTGAAGTAGGTGATGTTATTGTATATGATGTTGCATCGCGCAGAGACCCGATTATTCATAGAGTAATTTCAGAAGAGCCAATTAGTACAAAAGGTGATGCTAATTTTGGACAGTTGTTTTTTGAGAACAATGTTTCTCAAAACCAAATCCAAGGGAAAGCAATATTTATAATTCCAAAAATTGGTTGGATTAAAGTTGCTTTTGTTGAGTTAATATCATGAGAAAACATAAAGATTTAGGTCAAGTAAATATTGCTAAAGAGCGAATTAAACTTCTGTTTAGCGAGGCTAAAAAAAATGCAGCAAAGCATCCAGCAAGAGCAAACCGCTATATTTTCTTAGCTAGAAAGCTAGCGATGAGATATAATCTGCGAATGAGTTCAGAACAACGAAGAGAGTATTGTCACAAATGCTATCATTATCTTTTACCTGGAAAAAACTGCACAGTTAGAACAAATTCCAAAACAAAATGTGTAGAATATCTTTGCGCAGATTGTAAACATATTAACAGGTATGGTTATGGCAATAAGAATTAGATATCTGCTTTTAGTAGTTGTGTTCTTCTTAGTTGGAATTGCAATTGGTATGTTAGTTACACCCGCTGTACAATCTAGCGGAATTAAAGTTGTTAATGATCGAGATTATACTGCAGAGGTTGTATATGAGATTGAAAATGCAGACTATTCAGTTCATGTTTCAGTTTACTCTTTAGATTATTACCTTAAGTATCCACATAGTGATGCAAACAAAATTATGAAAGCACTTGGTGATGCACATGACAGAGGACTTGATGTTAGAATTATCGTAGATGAATATCCAAAAAGTGCAGATGGTATGGCTTACCTTATAGAACGAGGTGTTTCAATTAAGTATGATGGTAACGCCCAATCAACACATACAAAGTTAGCTATAATTGATTCAGATACAGTTTTTGTTGGCTCAACAAACTGGAGATATTATTCTCTAGAAAAAAATCATGAAGCAAATGTTGTTCTTTATTCATTTGAGATTGCTCAAGAATTTGAAGAATATTTTGAGGAGATTTGGAATGCGACTTAAAATTAAAGTTAAACCAAATCAACCTGAAACAAAGATTCTAAAAGAAGGTGAAGAGTTAGTTATTGCAGTTGCAGCACCAGCTGACAAAAGCAAAGCTAATATTGAACTTCTTAAGTTTCTAAGAAGAAAATATAAAAAAGAAGTTAAACTAATCTCCGGTACTACTTCTCGGAAGAAGATTGTTCAACTTTCTTAATTTATCTCTTTCCAGCCCAGTTGTATAAGTATGCAATTAAGTATCCACCAACAAAACCGTCAAGGAAGCAGTATATAAAACCAATTAATGCGCCAGCAGCTGTAACTGAATAACCAGGATATATGGTTATTAGTAGTTCTAAAAGTTCAAGTCCATATCCAGTATATGCTGCAACTAGAGTCCATAGGAAAAATACTACTCCGCCTAGAATACCTAATGACAAACCTAATGCTTTAGGATTTAATTTTGCACTCGCCATGATTATAAATGACTTCCTAACTTAATAACTTTTATTTTAATAACACACATCTTTTTGTCTTCTGGTCCTGAATAATGTTTTAGGAAGATAGGATTTTTATCTAAGATTTGTTTTTTAAGTGTAACATCATTTGATATTTCTGCTACACCTTCGATTCTAAAGAAGTCATGATCTCTCCAGATGTAAACACTTACATTTGAATTATTTTCAATCTGTTTTACTTTATTACTAGCACAGTTAGTAACACAATAAATAATTCCCTCTTTATCAAGTGTAAGAATAACCATTGCCCTAACTTGTGGCTTTTCACCATCAATAGTTGCAATAGCACCATACTTATTTTCTTCTACAAATTTAACAAATTTTTTCCAATTCTTCATTTTCTCTCAGAAACAAGTTTTCTAACTTGTGTTGTGAATTCGCCTGGTTTGACACCAAACTTAACTTTGCCGCCACGAACTCTGACAGCTAAAGTTCCTTTTGCTTTTTCTTTTGGTCCAATTACAATAATAAATGGAATATGCTGAAGTTCAGCATCTCGAACTTTCTTTTGAATAGATTCAGTTCGATAATCTCCTTCAACTCGAACACCTGCGGTCCTTAGTTTTTGTTCAATGCTCTTTGTATAACGAGTTAAATCATCATTCATTGCAATGATTTTTGCTTGTATTGGAGACAACCAAATTGGAAGAGCTCCATTATGATGCTCAAGTAAAACAGCCATAAATCTTTCAGTTGAACCAATTAAAGTTCTATGAATCATAACAGGTGCATGTTTCTTATTATCCTCACCAATATAGTAAAGTTTGAATCGTTCGGGGAAATTAAAATCCAATTGAATTGTTCCAAGTTGCCAATTCTTACCAGCACTATCTTTGATATGCAAATCAATCTTTGGTCCATAAAATGCACCATCACCTTTATTGATTTTGTAATTAACTCGCATTTTCTTTAGAGAATTTGCAAGAGTATCTGTTGCAAGTTTCCACATTGCATCTGTGCCAATTGATTTCTTTGGTTTTGTAGAAAGCTCCATGTGAACATTTGCTTTGCTAAATCCAAAAGCAGCATACATTTCAAAAGCAGATTTAACTAATTTGATAACTTCCTCTTGGATCTGCTCAGGTGTGCAAAATACATGAGCATCATCTTGAGTAAATCCTCGAACTCTGAAAAGCCCACTAAGAACTCCAGACCTTTCGTTTCTATAAACAACACCAAACTCAGCATATTTAATTGGAAGTTCTCTGTAAGAATGGGAGTTTGCTTTGTAAATGTAAATATGACCTGGACAATTCATTGGTTTTACACCAAAACTTTGCCCTTCAATTTTTGTGAAGAACATATCGTTTTTGTATTTATCATAATGGCCAGATTTCTTCCACAAATCAGCTTTGTAAACATGCGGAGTGCAAACAAACTCATAACCTTGCTCAATTAGTTTGTTTCGCATGTAATCTTCAATTAACCAGCGAAGCATAGCTCCTTTTGGATGGAAAACAGGTAGACCTGCACCTAAATCAGCATGAACACTAAATAAGTCCTGCTCCTTGCCAATTACACGGTGGTCTTTTTTCATATCTAAACTATATTGGCTAGGAATAAAAAGGTTATGAATACAGTGAGATAAAAAAAGAAAAAGGGAAAACAACCTCCGAAGCGCTCCGAATGATTATCTAAATGTGTTTAATGCCTTTCTTTCGAACATTAGCTTTCCAAATTTGTTTTGGCATCCACTTTGGTGCGTTTGCTGGTGCAGAAACTTTCTTTCTAGTTCCAGTAAAAATGTGAATTCTTCTTCTGCCCCGCTCTCTAAGCTGGATGTCAGCAAATCCTCGGGTAGCGGCCTTAAGTGCTGCTTGTCTTGGCTGCTTTCCAGTAAAAACGTGGTTTGTATCTTTACCGCCCTTGAGTAGGACGAAATATCTTGTTTTTCCAGTACTTCTTCGTCTTCTTCTTGCCATAATAGCACACCTCGCTAAAAAGTGATAGACATAACTCATATATAAATTCTTCGCTACGCAAGGCGTTTTTTAAGAACGTGTTATTTTAGCATAGTGGTTTCAGAACTCTAATCTGTCTTAGGAGGGAAATAAGCTTTTCGAAAAGGAGGTTCACCAGCTAATTTACTTGTAAGTACGCCTTCTTTTTCTAATTCATCAGCAACACGTGCTCCGATATCTGTTGCAGGATGAAAACTACCTGTTTCGTTTGCATGTTGCAGTAGTGCAATTCGATCTCCTCGATTTGCTAGTTCATATAGAGTGTCTTCTCGATTTACCATTTTACTTATTTTCAATCCGTGGAGCTAGGATAAAAGACATCTTAAGTTTGTTCAGAGCTTTGAAATCTAGCTTTAATGGATAATCAGATGAGAACTGAATTAGAGCTGTATCAGCAATAGCTGCTGATTTTGCCATCTTTTTCAGATATTCAACAGAATAAATTGAGCGTGAAGTTTCTTTAGCATCAAGTTTGATTAGAGCATCGCTTCCTTTAGATAATTCAATATCAACTTTGCTTCCAATTTCACCTGCACTTAAAGATAGCTTGCTTGAACTTATTGCAATGTTTATTGCATCACCAATTGATCCTGCATCTTCAATATATTCTTTAAATTCTTTTGCATCGATTTCAGCTGTTGCTTTGAAATCAAGATTTGGTATGCTTCTTTCCTTTTCTTCTTTCTCGATTAATGGAATTGCAAATCTTCTTTTTGAAATCCCAGCAATTTCAACAATGAATTTGTTCTTATCAGTTGACATTGAGACAAGCTCGCCTGCTCGAACTCTTCTTAGAGCATGTTTTAGTGGTTCTAAGTTTACTGTAATTGTTTCTGGAGTAGAAACATCATACTTTGTAAATGATGAAGGAAGAATATCTAATATAACCATAGAGATATTAGCTGGGTCCATAGCAACTAATCTTAACCCATCTTTAGATACTGAGAAAGTTGCTTCAGTAATAAATTCAGAGATAATACCTATTGCGTTGTTTATTAATCTAACATCATCTATTTTCAAGCTAAACATTTTTCTTTACCTGGGAATAAAAAGTAATAAAATCTAATTTAAAACGTTTTTGCGACTGTAACAGATAATCTATCCTAAAATACCTGCAAGCATACCTTTGGTATATGCTAGATATAGTAAACCTGCTGCAACCACAGCTCCTATTAACAAACCCATTCCAAAGGAACCGAAATCGAAAAGTTGACCTTTCTTCATGATATAACCTCTTGACTAAACTAAACAGGTCTTATATATAAACTTTCTTCCACAATTCCTTATCGATTTTCGAGAAATCTTGGATAATATCTGCTTGAAGTTCTGTTTCATCAGCTTCACCCCAAGTTCTACCTAGAACTCTGACAAACTGGCCTTCACGCAGCTCTTTGAATCTATCAATATCATTTGTTATAACAACAATTGTTCCAGTTCCGTCGTCAACCATAAAAGAATAGATGCTGTCATTCTTACTTACAATTGTTCCTGTAATGCTAACACGAACATGATCACTAGAAATATTCTTAATTGTAACTGGGACCGAAGCCCCTCTTTTTGTAAATTGTTTCCTTTCTTCATCTACCATAGCTAGAAAATCAAATAAAAGAATAAAAGGATTTGTTTAGTTAAACGTATTCTCGCCAAGTGTGCTTGCACTTTATGCATCTGAAAAACCGAGTTGCAGGTTCATCAGCAGCCCGAGTTTGCTCTTCCCACCAATATGCTCCAACGTTCTTACATTTTGGGCACTCTTCATCTTTTGCAACTGGAAGAGTAGACTGATTTTGATCAGCAACACCAGTTCCTGCTTCTTCTTTTTTCTTAACTGATTCCTTTAATTTAATATCCTTTTTTCCACGGCTCTTATAACCACAACCACATTCTAGACCAGCTTTTCCATCTTTAGCTGGGATAAGTAAATTTCCGCATTTGGGACAAAAATCCATCATATTAGCACCACCTAACTTTGTAGAACAGAAATGGCTGATATTTAAATTTTGTGTTAACTTACTAGAGTAAATAAATATTTTTAAAGAGGCGTGCTAAGAAGAAGTTATGACAACAATAATTTTTGAAAAGGGCCTAAAGTATGATTTTGCTACAGCCGATCAGAAAGGTGTAACAGATATGTTCAATAAACGGCGAAAAATCGCTGAAGAACAATTACTTGGGAGAGAGTTTGGTTCAATTCACGAAGCTTTAGAACAAAAAGTGAATACTGATCCAGAATTTGATGGTCAAGAAGTGGGCTTCTTTTTTATGGCGCAGGAAAGAATTACTGTAGATGTTTCAGATCTACCTTATACTCTAAGTGAATTACCGGTTTATTCTACAGGTGTAATTAAGAAGGAAATGCTACTCGCTAAGGTTAAAGAAACCGAATAATTTCTAAGAATTTGAGAGTGGCAGCAAACATTCATTAAAGGATAGTAAGCTACAGTTCTTTATAGTAAATCCTCCATTTTCTCAAACTTTGGGTCAGATACAACTTGATATAACTCAAAATCATCTACAAGGTTTGGAACATATTGCTTGGTTTCTTCAATAATCTGATTTAGATGATTTGTATTTTCATAGACAATTGAGCAATAGAAATCAAATTTGCCAATTAGTTTAGAAACATGAACTACAAACTTGTTTGCAATTAGTTGACTTACAAATTTATCTCTATTTCCACTTCTAAGTCTAAGCAAAAGAATAGCTACATTTGGCAGTCCAAGAGCAGGCGGATTGATAACTGGTACAATTCCAGTAAGAACTTGCTCTTTCTGCAGGCGTTTTAGCCGTCTGGCAACAGAGTCTCTTCGCAGTCTTGTCTTATTAGCTATATCTGCTATACTTATTCTTCCATCCTGAAATAGAGTCTTAAGTATCTTCTTATCTTTTTCATCTATTTTTTGCGTTAAACCATATTTTATGCCTGCATTAGCCATAATTATGTATAATAAGCTATATTTATAAGCTTTTCGCTTATTTTAAGCGTTTTTTATCAAAAATACTTATAAACTGATGGACTAACTTATTAGTAACACCGGAAGTAAGAGGTAAAAGAAGATGGAAACAGAAAACCTGGAACAGAAAATAACTGACCCCGAACAAGTTAAGCTGATTAAAGCTAAACTAGCAGGGTTAGTAACAGATTTTGACAAAAGAAAAGATTACAAACTCTCTGAACTTATTACTACTACGGGAATCAGACCAGATAATGAAGATATACAAGAAGGTTATCTTCGGCTTATCGGTCATGGAGATTACTACACTAGTAGGCATTATATGGGTCCTCAGATGAATGGTCTGCGCATATTATGGAAAACTGTTGGAGAAGGACCTTCAGAAGAAACTGCAAAATACCATCTGCATACACTGTTTGAAAGAAAGCAGTTTGGCCTGCTTGGACAATATAGTACAGAATATGGTGAAATGTATGGTATTTCTCTCGAGATAGAAGATTATCTATCCATTATACGTTCAAAAAGAGAAGGTTTGCCAATGGCTATAGCTTCAAGAGCAGAAATGATTGATCATGTTCTAGCAGTTATGCCAAAAAGCAAAAGTAAATTACGAGGAGAAGTGCAGAAAACGTATCGTGAATTTCTTGATGCTGATAAGTTAGGCGAATATAATAATCGTGTAGACGCATGGGGAATTAAACCAACAAAGGCTACCCTAAAACATATCTGTTAGAATATTAAAAGTGGCAGCTTTCTGGCCTTCCCACATAAATGCAGTACCAACCTAAACGTACAGAGGCTTAACTTCCGAGTTCGGAAAGGGATCGGGTGTAACCCTCTGGCTTTGACCGCCACAAATATCAGTTAGAAATTCTGTTTATAAAGATTTTGGTTAACAAGTTTTATATATTTCAGACTACAAATAGAATTATGGAAATAGAGCTGACTAAGAAGCCGACCGGAGCAACCCTGATTGAAGGCTTTCCTGGATTAGGTTTTGTTGGTACAGTAGCTGTTGAATATCTTCTAGAGCATTTGAAAGCAGAACCAATTGGACAAATCAAATCAATTGGCATGCCTCCTTTAGCAACAATTCATGCTGGCGAAGTAAGGCAACTTTTGGAAATATTTTACTGCAAGAAGCACAATCTCATATTTCTTCATGCTCTTTCAAGTGTAAAGGGACTAGAATGGGCTTTGTCTAATACAATTAATGACCTTATTAAAGAATTAAAAATAAAAGAAGTAATTAGTATTGAAGGTGTTGGCTCACCATTCCAGCAAGCAGCTTCACGAGTTTTCTATCATAGTGATAATGAGAAATGCAGAAGAAAACTAGCAAAAGCAGGTGCTGAACTACTTTCAGACGGAATTGTTGTTGGTGTAACTGGTGCTCTTTTGATGAATAAACCAAAAGATGTTCCATCTAGCTTCATTTTTGTTGAGACACACTCAAAAATGCCTGATAGCAAAGCAGCTGCTGAAATAATTAGAGTTCTAGATAGTTATTTTGGTCTGAAAGTTGATCCTAAACCACTTGAACATAGAGCTGGGCAAGTTCAAGAGAAAATTAAGGAGCTTATGCAGAAAGTAGCACAAACAAAGGACATTAAAGAAAAGAAAGAAGTATCATATATAGGATAGCATTTTCGGTATTTTCTTTTTAACCAGTTAATCGAACAAAAGAATATAAACTTCTAATCTGTGATTTTACTATGGACTTAAGTTCGTTCTATTCAGATTTAGAAAGAAGACAAGAGAAGGAAAAAGAGCAACCAAAACACACCAACATTATTACTCGAGCTCGTAAAGAAATTGAAATCGCAGATCATCTTATGTTTGTTACTTTTCCGCTTGTTAGTGATATAAAATTCTTGTTGTCTATAACAGAACATGTTATTTCATCTTCAAAATTAGCTCTTGAAGCTCTTCTTGAATATGAAAGATATTATAAGAGAATTGAACCGTTCCCAAATAATTTTGCAGTAATGTTAAATGCTTTTAAGACAAAAGTCTATGAGCGATACCAATTTGAAGATAAGCATCTACGCCTTCTAAATAAACTACTTGATTTAAGCCACTTTATTGAGAAAAGTCAGATGCAGTTTAGACGACAAGAGAAATTCATATTAACTGCAGACCCGTATGATATTAAAACATTAGATAAAGAGACTGTAAAAAGACAACTCGGTATTGCAAAAGACTTTATTGAGCGAGTTGAGGAGATTACCCGCGATGAGTGAGCTATTAGATGAAGCTGAAAGAAAACTTAGATATGCAGATTTTCTGTTAAATAGAGAAGAAACAGACCCGTATGCTAAAGCTGCAACTAATCATGTTAATGAAGCAGTAATGCTTGTTCTAAAAGATTTTACAGATTTAGATGACACCAGAATTCAAAGTCAGCAGCTTCTGAAACAAACTTTCAATAAGTTTGGAGAGAAAGAAGCAAAAGATTTTCTAAAATTTTATTTCAAATTCAAAGAATTTGTTGATAAAGGCACTGCTAAGAACCCAGAAATCAACGAAGCTATTCGTGAAACACGGAACTTCATAAATTGGATTAAAGAACGAGGAATCTAAACTCTATTATTTTTTGATGAAACCAAAACAAATCGAAGATTTGCTGTGACCAGTTGAACTTCGTTCAACTTGGCTTTTTCACCAGAGCATGAAAAGTTTCTAGCGGGCTTGGCAGGATTTGAACCTGCGACCTAACGCTTAGGAGGCGTTCGCTCTATCCAAACTGAGCTACAAGCCCACAATTTACTTCCTAGAGAAAGTGTGAAAGACTTTTGAGAGTTCTCTTGCAGTATCATTCCAAGTTCTGAAACAAAAAATTGTTTCTCTTGCATTCTCACCAATCTTCTTCCTCAATATTGGTTGCTTATATAATTTTAAAATTAATCGACTTACAATTCCAGGATTCATTGCTTCAGTAGATACTAAGAATCCGTTTTGTTCTGTTGTAATATAACTTGGAATCGCACCGAGAGGTGTTGCAATTACAGGAAGTTTTGTAGCCATAGCTTCCATTAAAGAAAGAGCAGAAGTTTCTGTTTTTGAAGCTAGAAGATAAACATCCATTGCTCGCAGATAATCCTCAGGATTATCAACAAAACCAGTTACTATGATATCTTTTGATTCAGGAATATTATTTCTTTCATTACCATCACCAACTAGAAGAAGTTTAGTTTCAGGTAGCACGCGTTTTGTTGCTTTGAATATTCTAATTATCTTTTCAATGTTTTTCTCTTTGCTTAATCTACCATGATATCCAATTACAAAATTTCCTTGTATTCCTAACTTCTTTCTGATAAAGAATCTCTCGGCAGTGTCTTCTCTAAACTTATCTACATTAACACCTAAAGGAATTACTGTAAACCCCGGTCTAACTAAATCTAGTGTTCTTAGTTTATCTGAGATAAAAGTATCAGCAACAATTAGAAGATCTGCTTTGTTATACAATCTTTTCACAATTGCTTTCAAAACACGAGTATACTTATCTGGGAATTTTGTTGCATAAGAAAGCAATTCCCAATCAAAAGAATGAACATACTCAATAATTTTCTTTTTCTTTGATCTTGCATAATTCATTGCTTTTGAACCAAGTAAAGCAATTGAGTTTATGAAAATAATATCTGCATCATCTATTGCTTTCTTTACAATCTTTGACTTCGGATTAGCTAGTTTGTAGTCATTTATCTCAAAGCGTCTTACTGGAACAAAAATAGTATTTATTCCAAGAGCTTTTGCTGCTTTCTCACTACCTTCAAACTTTGGTACTAAAAAACTAATTTCAAACTCATTTTTTAATCTCGCATAAGTTTCAAGCATGAACGTAACAACACCATCTTTTTTTGGTAGAAAAGTATCTGCAACAAAAAGCACCTTTACCATTGGTGAAATACCTCCGCATAAGCACAATGATGTACAATACCATTCATTTTACTTTTTAAGAAATCAATAAAACCATAATATCTTAGCCAAGGTTCTTGACTTTTGAAAAAAGATAGTGCTTTTCTCTTTGTTTTGTATGTATCTGTGATATCTACAAACAATCTTGGCTGATCTCGATGAATAAGTCTTAGAGGTAGATTATTATTGAATGTGTAAAGTGGTGTGTCTAACTTGAGTTCATCAATTGTCTTTTTGATAAGGTTAGCTACAGAGATATGTGCTGGATGAGGATCATCTTTGCTATGTGTAAGCATAAAAGTTGGTTTATATTTCAATATTAATCTCTTAACCTTTTCTTGAATACCTTTACTTTTAATTTGCTTAGAAAACTGGCTATCTTCAACACCCATAAAGATAGTTTTTCTTATGCCCAGAACTTTACTTGACCTTAATGACTCATTTTGCCGTTGAGTAAGTATATATTTAGGGTCAAAAAGTATCTGATCTGCTGTGAAGATAATTGAAACTATGTCCTGTCCTTCTTCAGCAAATTTAGCTATACTTCCGCCACAGCCAAGCACTTCATCATCAGCATGAGCTGAAAACACTAATATCATACTAAAAAGTAATAAAATAACTCATTTAAGCTTTACTACATCGAAAAATTTATATCATAAGACGACTTTTAATAATATACTATGAGATTCAGAAGAAACGATTTACAGAGAATAAATAAGAATTATCTGATTTTGGCAGCTATTGTTATAATCGCTATAGGGGCGTACTTCTTTCTTTCCCCAGGACAAACAACAGGCGCAGTAGTTTCTGAAAACTGTGATAATCACCAATATGTTGATGAATGTTCTGCTTGGCAAGAAAATGGTGAAAAAATAAGTGATTTTAGCTCAATGAGTGATGCAGTAATCAACCACATGTGTGATTGTTAGTTAAACTTATAAACTCCTTTTCTGTCATTTTTACAAGCGTAGCTTCGCTGACAATAAACGCGCCTGTGATCTAATGGCTATGATTCAAGCCTTCCAAGCTTGCTATCCGGGTTCGAATCCCGGCGGGCGCACTACAAACTTTTTAGAAAATTATTATGTTATCTCGACAAAATAAAGACTTTTATACTTTACTTAACCGTAGTTTACTATGAAAGTTGGTGTCTTATTTAGTGGTGGAAAAGATTCAACAATGGCTTTAGATTGGGCTATTGAGCATCATGAGCCACTTGTTCTTATTACAATAGTTTCTAAAAATCCTGATTCTTACATGTTCCATACAGAGCTAATTGACCTTGTTCCAAAGCAGGCAAAATCAATTGGCTTAGATCTAATTCAGAAATCCACTAAGGGAAACAAAGAATACGAGCTTCGTTCCCTAAAAGCTGCTATTAAGGAAGCAAAAGCAAAGCATTTCCTAGATGGAATTGTTGTTGGTGCTTTAGCTTCACAATATCAAAAAGTTCGTGTTGAGCGAATCTGTAATGAGCTAGGTTTAGCTTGTTTTACACCTTTTTGGCACTTTAAACCAGAAGAATATCTGAAAATGATTGTTGAAAAAGGATACAAAGTCATAATCTCAAAAGTTGCAACAGA
This sequence comes from Candidatus Pacearchaeota archaeon, assembly GCA_017609995.1. Lineage (GTDB taxonomy): Archaea > Nanobdellota > Nanobdellia > UBA10117 > JABICX01 > JAFCCX01. Next base: position 27,291 of record JAFCCX010000002.1, read on the forward strand.
AGGCCTGCGCCAAGAATGGGTTGGAATTGAATTTGATGAGCCAACTATTGAGCATCTTGCTGCTCTAAGCAAGAAATACGGATTCCATTTAGCTGGCGAGGGCGGAGAATACGAAACATTCGTCTATGACGGACCTATTTTCAAGAGGCCGATTAAAGTGACTTTAGGAGGATAATAAAATGAGTAATGATCAGCATGGGGAACATATATATCTCGGAGATGGAAGTCTTATTTTTATAGAAGTAGAAACAGATGAAAGTATAGAAACTAGAAGTCCTAATGAAGGAATTGAAACAAGAGTAGAACCTGTTCTTTGTTTACCCGCAAAAGGAGTTCTAAGAATGACAGCGCCACATACTGCTCGAGAAGCAAGACACGAACCTCCAGATTATCATCTTTCATTATATAAGTTGGTTAAGGTTGAAGGTCACAAACGTCCTATTTCAGTAACTCGACATTTCCGTGCTAGAGAAATGTTAAAAGGTGGTTTAGAGATTAGAAGAGGTCACAGAGTTTATCGTTTTTCACCAGAAGAATATGCTACAATTAAAGAACACTTTCCTAGAGACTCTTCAGATTCCCAGTAATTTTGTCTAAGTTTCTTGCATTAGCTGGGCCGATGCCAAGTGATGTAACAGAACCAGCTGGGATTTCAGTTAAACCAGCATCGCTTATCAGTGTAGTTTTGATACCGATTCTTTCAGCTTTAGCTTTTAGTGCAATCAGCTCTTTATTTGTTTTAACTTTCAAAACAACTTTTTTTGCACCTTCTGCTCGCCATTTATCAACAGTTCGCCGGTCTGTTTTAAGAGTAGTTTCAATAGAAGCATGAGCAACTTGAGCAGCAGTTTTACCTTTGCTCATTTTCAAATCAGTTCTAACAACAATTGCTTGTTTATATTCCATTATTCATACCTCAAACTGTCAGCAGGTTTAAGGTTTGCGGCACTCCAAGCTGGAAGGAATCCAGCTATCATTCCAAGACCAAAAGCAAAAGTAATGCTGAAAGCAATTAAACCCCATTCTATTTGTATTGCAAGAGGCATAGGTAACGCCATATTTGATGCAATTAAACTTACACCTTGCGCAATTCCAGTTCCAATAATAGCACCGATTACACCACCAACTAAACCAATAACTCCTGATTCAATTAGGAAAATCATAAGAATTTGATGATTTGTTGCGCCAACAGCTTTCATAATTCCAATTTCTTTTGTTCTTTCCAGAACAGCTGTATAAGTTGTATTCATAATACCAACTGCGCCAACTAATAGAGAGATTCCAGCAATTCCAACAAGAACTAACTGGATAATACCTAAAACCATTCCAATTGTTTCCATAATCTCTGAGAATGTTAAAACTTGAAAATCTTCCTTGTCTCTGTAGCGTTCCAACTTTCTTTCAATTTTATCTGCAGTTTCATCTACATCAACACCATCTTTTACAACAGCCATGATAAATGAATATTCAGTTTTATCAAGAAGTTCCATTGCATCGTCTACAGGCATAAATATTGAAACATCATCTTGCTGGTTTCCAACTTCTTCTGCAATACCAACAACTTTGAAAGTTTCACCATCAAGTTTAATTCGATTATTTACTCGAATAACATCATCAAACATGTCATATGCAACAATATGACCTATTGCAACAACATTACTTTCATCTGGGTCAGGAAAACGACCATCTGCAGGTTCAAAACCCATTTCTTCAAAAACTCTTTCAGCATCATCATTCGAATCATACCCCATAATCATCGTGTAAGCTTTCTGATTATGGAATTCTACTTCAACATTACCCGACACCATCGGCAGAACTAAATCAAGTTCAGTAATTCTTCTTAAGACAGATACATCTCCAGAATCAAAAGCACCTTCAAAAGAACCAGAAGGACCTTGAAAACTTTTCGGAGTAATTGTAATCATATCTGTTCCAAAGCTTTCAAACTGTTCTGTAATTGCATGTTCCATACCATTGGAGATAGAGATGAGAGAAACAATCGCCGCTATGCCGATAATAACTCCAATGATAGTTAGCCAAGACCTAAGCTGTCTATGTGTAATATTCTTTATAGCCAGCTTCAGGAAACCTCGGATTTCAGATATCATTCTTTAATTACTAATTTCTTTTTAGTTTTCTTTTTCCAATACCA